>JASHVM010000629.1:0-7655 GCA_030044595.1 Streptosporangiaceae bacterium | reverse complement strand
GGCTCGGTGACCGGGTGCGGATCGGGCTGGCCCACGTTCTCGAACGCCGACAGCATGCCGTCGGACACGAGCACGGCCGAGCGGAACCTGCCGACCAGGTGTGCCTCGTCAGGCCCGTTCCCGTCTCCCGTGTTCCCCGGCGGCCTCGGCTCGGTGACCACGTGATCGACGCCGAGCCGGCCGGCGATCATGGTCGCCACCACGACGTCGGGATGGCTCGCGAAGCCGTGCGTGCGGGCCCGGAACGGCACCTTCGCCGCGGTCAGCGCGGCGGCGATCAGCCGGCTGTCCTTCCCACCGGTCAGCGACAGCTCGACGGGCACGCCGTCACGGAGCGGGCTGAGCGCATCGACTAGAGCGGCAGCGACCGGGCTGTACGGGTCGGCGCCGCCCGGCACGGCGTCCTCGCTGCGGGCCGGGTTTATCGCCAGCCGGCCGCGGGTCACGGTCAGCTGCTGGCTGCGGCCCAGCGCCCGGACGCCGCGGAACGGGGTGGCGGCGCCGATCGGGTAGCCGACGCTCAGGAACGCGCCGACCATGACCGGGTCGGGGTCGGCGAGCCGGCCAGCGACGGCAGCCGCCCAGCAGGCTCGGTCGCTGACCACCACGGCGCCGGGGACCTCAGCCAGGTAGACGGGGTCGATCCGGGCCACCCCGGTGCGCGCGCACAGCGCGGCCTCGCCGGCCCAGATGGTCCCGGCACTGGAGGTCGGGGGTTCAGCGGCGCCGGCCGCCCGGGCCGGCCCGGCCGTCCCCGGCCAGTAGACCACGGCCGTGCACTCGTCCCGGGCGCGCCAGGCTACCAGCGGCGGGCCGGGTACCGGCATGGTCCGCGGATCGGTGCTGGTCGCCGCGCCGACCAGCGCGGCGCACGTCCGACGGCTGGCCGCGCTGATGGCGAGCGTGAAGTACATGACCGTCAGGAAGAGCCGAGCAGCTCGAACGTCGGCCCCGGCGCCGCCGGGTCGAGGTCCGCGGTGAGCAGGCCGCGCCAGGTCTCGGCGACGCGCGGCAGGTCGAAGCAGGCCGCGGCCTGAGCGTGTGCGTCGTCGCCCGCCCGCCGCCAGTCCGCTGCCTCGCCGAGCGCAGCGATCGCGGCGGCCATCTCGGCGGGCCCCCGGTGAATCCAGCGCCTGTCGTAGATGGTCTCGGCGCCGGGCCAGTGCCGCAGCACGGGCACCGCCCGAGAGGCCATCCCCTCGGCCGGGGCCACGTGGAAGCTCTCGTCGTCGCTGGTGGACAGCACGAAGCCGACCCGGCGCAGCCAGGCCGCGACGTCGGGGCCGGCGTCGTCGAAGACCACGGCCCCGCGCAGCAATCTGGACCGCTGCACCCGGCGCAGCGCGCTGGTGTAGTGCTCGCGTTGGTCCAGATGTTGCCACACCCACCAGTGCTCCCACGGCATCCCCGACTTGATGAACAGCAGGTACCTCTCATCCTCGCGGCGCAGTTCCTCAAGCACGTCCAGCGCCAGATCCAGCCGCTTGCGGGAGGGGACGATGCCGATCATGCCGAGATGGAAGCGGGCGCCGTCGAGTTTCGGCCGGTCCAGCTGGGCGATGTCGAGCGCGTTGGGCACGGTCGCCACTTTCGCCTCGGGCCAGCCGGTGCGCTCCAGGCACAGCCGGGTGTAGTGCCTGCTCACGCAGATCACCTGGTTCACCGCCCCGATCCTGACCTGGGCGGGGTAGGGCGAGTCCAGCTCGAATCTGTGCAGCCGGACCAGCAGCCGTGACCCGCGCCGCTTGTGCCTGCTGTACCAGATGGCGTTCGGCCCGCACCATTCGCAGACCACCACGTCGGCCCACGCCGCCAGCTCCCGGCTTCCCGCCGGGTCGTGCTGGCCGAGCGCGGCCCACTGATCCAGCCTTACTTCCAGCTCCGGCCGCAGCCGCAGATACTCCAGCAGCGGCGTGAAGAACTTGAGGTCATGGCCGGCCACCACCACCCGGAGCCGGTCGGCCGGGACGGCGCTGGCCCCGGGGGGCGGCCCTTCTTCCCCGCCGGGGCGTTCCTGCTTGGGCACCGCCCTGGCCAGGTAGCCGCGCAGCCGCTCGGCGGCCCGCTCCAGGGTGAACTGCCGCGCGGCCCGGGCCGTCCGGTCGGCCGTCGCCCGGTAAAGACCGGGATCGGCCACGGCCGCGGCGGCCGCGTCGACGACGTCGGTCAGGCTCGCCGCGAACAGGCCGTAGTCGGCGCCGAGCAGGCTCTCGTGCATCGGGGTGCGGTTGAGGATGACCGGCAGCCCGACAGCGCCGAACTCCAGCACCTTCGTGGACAGTTCCAGGCTCGCGTCCAGGTCCGGGTGACGCCAGCTCAGACCGATGTCGCAGGATGCCGCGAGCCGCATCGCCTCCTCCCGCGAGTGGCCGCCATGCCAGATCACGCCCTTGCCGCCGAGGGCGGCGCGCATCCTCTGCTGGTAGCCGCCGGGATCGTCGTGGATCTTGTCACCGATCATGTGCAGTTCGGCCTCGATGCCCCGCGCCGCCAGCAGCGCCGGCAGCTCAGTCATCTCAAGGGTGTTCCACCGCGGCGCGAACTTGCCGGAGTAGACGAGCCGCAGCGGCGTCCGGGCCGGGGCGGCGTCTCGAGCGGGGGGCGTCTCCGCCAGGATCGGCGGCAACAGCACGCACTTGCCGCAGGCTGCGGGAATGCTGCCCTCAAGGAAGCAGCGCAGTTCTTCGGTCTGGCACAGCAGGTAGCGGGCGGCCGACGCGATCGTCGCGAGCTCGTCCGCCGCCGCCGGCGTGAGCGCCGGGACCGACTGCGGGACGTCGGTCAGGTACGGCCATAGCCGCCCGGTGAACGCGCCGTGCTTGGCCGTCGCGGCGGTGACCCTCCGGCCGCGCAGGACCACCAGGTCGTGCGCTGTCTCTGCGTCAACTCGGGCCAGCAGCTCCGGCGCCGTCAGCGCCGGGACCGGGCCCGGCCCGTCCAGCAGGCCCTCCTCGTAAGGCTTTCGCACCGTGACCCCGGCCTCGGCCAGCAGCGGCGTGATCAGGCGGTCGGTGCGGACCGGCGCCTTGAGCACCAGCGTCACCGCACAGCCCGCCCGCGCTAGCGCCTGCGTGACGGACTGCAGCCAGATGGCCGAGCCGTCGATCAGGTTCAGGTCGATGTCGCCGTAGACAAGCGCGCGCGTGGTCAACGCGGGTACTCCTTACCTGTTGAGCTGCTCATCTGAGGGAAAACAGGCGCAGCCCGCGGCCGGAGCCGCCCGCGGCGAAGAACTCCCGCCGGGCCAGCGCCGGTTCGAGCGAGGTTACGTACGCGTAGGCGGCCCCGGCGTACCCGACCGCGTCCGCCTGCGAGCACTCCCGTGCGCAGGCCAGATCGAGCAGGTAAGAGTCGTCGTACTCGCGGCCGGCCTGCCACGGCGCCGCCCACGGCGAGCGGGCCGCGGTCGCGGTGCGGGACACCCACCGGTCCTGTCCCCCGCTGCCCGCGGCGTCGGGCACCGCGGGATCCTCGGGGATCGCGGTGATCAGCACGCCGAGGTCGGCGAGATCGCCGAGCGCGGCGGTGACGTCCCGGCACGATGGCTCGGCGCCCTCGCCGTCGCGCGTCCGGACCGCCACGGCGAGTTCGGCCGGAGCGAGCCGTTGTCGGCGCAGGCGGGCGGACAGGGCAGCGGCCTCACCGGGGCTCTGCACGCAGGTCAGAACCGCGATCTGCCGCCCGGCGACCAGGCGGTCGGGCAATCCGGTGGCGGTGGCGAGCGCCGCGAGCCTTACCGGAGTGGCGTGCGCAGCGAAGATTTCGTGTAGTACGGGAAGGATCTCAGCCTCGCCGGGCGGCCGCTCAGCTCGGGCCGATGTGACCCGCTCCTGCAGCGCAGACGCGGTCCAGGCCTGCTCGCCCGTGAGCATGATCACGCGCGCGCCGCAGGCGAGTTGCTCTCGCGCCTGGCCCGCCGAGGCCGTCAGGAACAACGCGTGCTCCCGGTAGAGCGCAGGCAGCTGGCGCCACGGCAGCTCGCCGGTGACCTTCACCGACCCGGCCAGGGAATCAAGCAAGGTGCGCACGCCGGGCGGCTCGCGGGGATCCCGCTGGCCAGCGTAGACCGGGTCGCACGGACGATCGCCCGCCAGCCCGATCGGGTTGAATCTGGCCAGCTGCACTCCCAGCCCGTCGTCCAGTACCGCGTCGCAGCTGGCGCCGACCCAGTCCAGGCCCGGCGCCACATGCGCGGGGACATTGCGGACGAAGACCACCGGCTTGCCCAGCGCACGCGCCGCCGCGATCAGCCGGCCGAGCCGCCTGCCGCGGTCGGTCCCGGCCGGATCGCCGGCGTAGGCCCAGGCCGATCCGGCCAGCATGGCCGCCGCTTCAATCAGGACGATGTCAGCGCCCGAGCTTTCCATCATCACGTCGGCGTCGTGCGGCAGCAGCGGGTGAACCGCCGCGTCCGGGCCGAGTGCGGCGCACCCCTGCGCGGTGAGCACGCCGGTGATGACGAGCCCCGGCGGGGTGAACGCGGCCGAGGCGGCCTCCGGTGCGCCCAGGCCGGGAGCGGTCAGCGCGGAAAGGAACCGCTCACCGGCGCCAGCCAGGTCACCAAGCTGCGCGGACGCCAGCGCGAGGGTGGCCGGCCCCGGCCCGGCTGGGCTGCCGCGGTCCCGCCACAGCTGGATCAGCTTGAGCGGCAGTTGCACCCCGCGCGACCACGGGCGCTGCGCCGCGCGCGCGATTGTGCGGCCGAGTTCCATCGTCGCGGACTGCTCGAGCGCGGCCAGCCGGGCCTGCGTCATGGCCAGCTGGAGCCTGGTCTCACGCAGCGTCCGCGCCAGCCGGTCGCGCTCGGCGGCTAGGCCGGGATCGCCCACGGGCTCGGACTCCGCCGCCGGACCGAGGTCACCCGCCAGCCCGGGATCGTCCGCCGGGATCCGATCCGGCTCGCCGGTCACATCCGTCACCGTACTCATCGGCGGTCCTCCGGATCCAGCCAGGCCCTGATGATCCGGGCGATCCGCGGGCCGGCCTTACCGTCCCACAGGGGCGGTAGCTCGCCCGCGTAACGCCCGTCGTGGCAGGCCTTGAGCACCGCGGAGGCCAGCTCGGCGGCGGTGACCAGGCGGTTGCTGCCGCTGGTGATGGTGATGGGCCGCTCGGTGTTCGGCCGCAGGGTCAGGCACGGCACCCGGAGCAGGGTGGTTTCTTCCTGGACGCCGCCCGAATCGGTGATCACCGCACTGGCCCCCTTGACCAGGGCCATGAACTCCAGGTAGCCCAGCGGGTCGCGGACGCGCACCCGCGGGTGCGCGCCGAGCCCGGCGGCCTCCAGCGCGGCCCGGCCTCGCGGGTGCACCGGGATGACCACGTCCAGCTCATCGGCCACTTCGTGCAGGGCTCGGACCAGGGCGGCTGCCGCCTGCGGGTCGTCGACGTTAGCCGGCCGGTGCAAGGTGGCCATGATGTACCGGTCCGGCAGCCCGAGCGCGGCGCGCGCCGCCGCGGTGTCGAACCGGTCCAGGTGAGCCAGCAGCGTGTCGATCATCGGGTTGCCGACCAGGTACACCGAGCTCACCGGACGGCCCTCCCGGGCCAGATGCCCGACTGCTTCCGGCGAGGTCGCGAAAAGCAAGGCGCACAGCTGGTCGGTCAGCCGCCTGTTGATCTCCTCCGGCATCGAATCATCGAAGCTGCGCAGCCCGGCCTCCACGTGCGCCAGCGGAACGCCGAGCTTGGCGCCGGCCAGCGCCGCCCCGAGGGTGGAATTGACATCGCCGTAGACCACCGCCAGCGCAGGCGAATTCTGGGTGAACTCCCGTTCCATCCCGGTCATCACCTCGGCGGTTTGCCGCGCGTGGCTCCCCGAGCCGACCCCGAGGTTCACGTCCGGCCGGGGCAGGCCTAGCTGGACGAAAAAGACATCCGACATCTGCTCGTCATAATGTTGCCCGGTATGCACGATCCGCTGCTCGTGACCGGCCGCCGCCAGGGCGCCGATGACCGGCGCGGCCTTCATGAAATTCGGCCGGGCGCCCAGCACATGCGTGATAGGTGCGCGCATCGCGTCCTTTCCGTCCGCCTGAACCGATATCATCTGCCGTGATGACGTCCGCCCCGCGTCGGCCGGGGCCCCAAGCCTCCCGCCTCCACGACACGCACGTATCGCCCCGTGCGCTCGCGCTCGCGACCTCGATCGCCTGGCGGCACGTGGCCTCCGACCCGGTCCGTGCCCTGGTTCTCGCCCAAAGAGTACTGCCCAACCCGCTGCGCGGGTGCCTTCGACTCGCAGGTCCGTACGGGCAGGCGACGGTGCTGTGGGGTGCGGGTGACAGGGCCGCGGCGCTGGCTGCGCTCGACGCCTCGCCCAGGCGCCTCGCCGCGTTCAGTCTGGCCGTCGACCAGCCCGAGGTCGCGGCCGCCGCTCTGGGCAGGCTCGCTCGGAACGACCGTTCCCGGCCGGTACTGACGGCGCGCTTGGCCTGGCGCGAGGGCCGCCTCACCGAGGCCATCCAGGCTCTCGACCAGGCGCACGGCGACGCGCGTAACCTGCGGGCGCGCCGGCTGCGCAAGACCCTGGCCGCCGAGCGGGCGGTCCTTAGCGGCGTGCCACCGCGCCCGCGGGCCGACCAGGACGCACGCGGGCCCGGCCGGGATTCCGCCGGAACCCCCGGGCGCATACTGCATCTGGTGACCGACGCGCTGCCCCCGACGAGCGCCGGCTACACCATCAGGACGCACGAGATCGCCCTCGCCCAGCGCGCCGCCGGGCTTGACCCGCAGGTGGTGACCAGGTGCGGGTACCCGGTGACCCAGGGCAGGATCGACGGCAGGCGCCTGGTCATGCTGGACGGCATCCCGTATCACCGGCTGCTGCCGTGGCTCTTGCCCGGGCACGCCGACGCCGCCGCCGACCTGGCCTTGGGTCAGGCCGCCGCGCTGACCGCGCAGGTCCGACCCGCGGTCCTGCACGCCGCGAGCAACTACGCGAACGCCCGGATCGCGCTCGCCCTGGGGGAGCGGTACGGGCTGCCGGTCGTGTACGAAGTTCGCGGGTTCTGGGAGGACACCTGGCTGTCCCGGCACCCGCGCGGGGAGGAGCTCGCCGGCAGCGAACTGTACCGCCGCAACCGCGACCTCGAGACCCGGTGCATGCTGGCGGCCGGCCTCGTCGTGACCCTCGGCGAGGCCATGCGCGACGAGATCGTCGGTCGCGGCGTGCCCGCCGGGAAGGTCCTCATCGTGCCGAACGCCGTGTCCGAGGAATTCCTCCAGCCGCTGCCCGACGCGACCGCCCTGCGGGCCGCGCTGGGTCTCGGCGCGGACGAGCACGTCGTCGGCGTGGTGTCCAGCCTGGTCCCGCACGAAGGCATCGGCACGCTGCTCGAGGCGGTCCAGCTGCTCAGAGGGCGCGGCCTGCCGGTACGGGCGCTGATCGTCGGGGACGGACCCGAACGCGCCGCCTTGCAGCGTCAGGCGGCAGGCCTCGGCCTGAGCGAGGCGGCCGTCTTCACCGGCCGCGTCCCGACGGCGGACGTACGTGACTTCCACGCGCTCCTCGATGTCTTCGTCGTCCCCCGCACGCGGGACAGGGTATGTCAGCTGGTTACCCCCTTGAAACCGGTGGAAGCCATGGCCAGCGGGCTGTGCGTCGTGGCCAGCGACGTGAAGGCACTCGCCGAAATCATCAAACCCGAAGTGAC
>JASHVM010000628.1:0-3197 GCA_030044595.1 Streptosporangiaceae bacterium | reverse complement strand
GCCTCGGCGCGGATCACGCTCCCGCCGCTGGGCGTCCTGTGGCTGACGCCCGAGTGACCTCACTCGGAACGGATGTCGTAGTCGTCCTCCTCGACCACGTGCATGGCCGCCTCCTCCGCGGTCGCGCCGCCGCCGTCGATCCCGGCGTCGCGCGCGACCAGGTCGGTCTCGTCGACCGGATGGGCTCCCTCGTCCTCGGCCACCAGCCGGCCTGACCGGGGGTCCGGGCCGTCGTCGAGCAGCAGCCCGTCCACGTCCTCGTCGCCCGCGTCCTCGTCCGACTCGACGTCCTCGACGTCCTCGGGCTCGTCGTCGGTGAAGTCCAGGGCGTCGTCCGGCTCCTCCTCGTCCAGCAGCTGGTCCAGGGACTCCCCTTCTTCCTGCTCTTCGGCCGTGACGCCGTACCGGATCCCGGCCGACCACCGCTCCGGCGGGGCGACGCCGCGGTCCAGCGGGTCGGTGCCGGGTTCCCCGGGTTCTCCTTCCAGCGTGTCGGACGCGTCCAGCACCTGGTAGTCCTGGAGATCCTCGGATTCATGCCGGGTCTCGTCAGGCATCTGCGAGCTCCTCTCAGTCAAGCCCGGTTGGTCAGGCGGTGGCCAGCTGGCCGCCGTCGACGACCAGGACCTGTCCGGTCATGTAGGACGAGGCGTCGCTGGCCAAGAACACGGCCGGGCCCGCCATCTCCTCGGCCCGGGCCCAGCGGCCCATCGGGACGTTCGCGACGACGGCCTGGCCGCCGTCGGGCCCGCCCCACAGGTTCCGGTTCAGGTCGGTAGCGGTCCAGCCCGGGCACAGCGCGTTCACCCGGACGCCCGACGGCCCCCATTCGACCGCGAGCGTCCTGGTGACCGAGATGACCCCCGCCTTGGCGGCGCCGTACGGGATCAGGCCCGGCGCCCCGGACAGGCCGGCCACGGAGGCGACGTTGATGACCGAGCCGCGGCCGCGCTCGAGCAGGTGCGGTCCCGCCGCCTGGCACACGTAGACGGTCGCGTCGAGGTTGAGCCGCATGACCTTTTCCCAGCCGGAAATGCGCAGGTCCAGGAACGGGACCATGAAGTTCGAGCCACCCGCGTTGTTGACCACGATGTCCAGCTGCCCGAGCAGCCTGATCGCCTCGCTCACCGCGGCGGCGACGTCCTCCTGCCGGGTCACGTCGAGCGGGAAGACGAAGGCCTTGCGGCCGAGGGCGGTTACCTCGCGGGCGGTCTCGGCCAGCCCTTCGGCACTGCGGGCCGCGATCGCCACGTCGGCGCCGGCGCCGGCGAGCGCGACCGCGATGACCCGGCCGATCCCGCGGGACGCGCCGGTGACGAACGCCTTCTTCCCGGTCAGGTCAAACCCGGTCACGGTTCCTCCCAATCTGTCGGTAGCGTCATCGTAGGCGGTATCAGCGCGGCCGGGTTGACCCGCCGCACGATCTCGTTCAGCGCGATGCGCACGTAGGGCTCCCCGACCCACAGGTGCTTGGCCCCGGGGACGCCGATGACCTCGGCCGCGGGCACCCGCGAGAACCGCCGCCGGGCCTCGTCGGGCCGCAGGTAGTCGTCGAGCTCGGGCACCAAGGCCAGCAGCGGCTTGCCGGACGCCGCCCACCGGTCCAGGTCGGCGTCGCCGGCCCGGCGCAGCGGCGGTGACAGCAGTATCGCCCCCTCGATCGCAAGGTCGGCGCCCCATTTCAGGGCCAGCTCGGTGCCGAACGACCAGCCGAGCAGCCAGCGGCCGGGCAGGCCCGCGTCGGCCGCGTAGCAGACGGCGGCGGCCACGTCGTGCCGCTCGTCCTCACCCGAGCCGAACTTCCCCTCGCTGGTCCCCCGCTCCGATGACGTGCCCCGCGTGTTGAACCGGAGCACCGCCAGGTCCGCCAGGGCGGGCAGGCGGAACGCCGCCTTCTTGAACAGGTGGCTGTCCATCATGCCGCCGTGCGTGGGCAGCGGGTGCAGGCAGACCAGCGTAGCCGCCGGATCGGTATCCGCGGGCAGCGCGAGCTCCCCGACCAGCCGCAGCCCGTCGGGCGTAACCAGGGTGACCGGGGTGCGCTTGGCCGGCAGCACCGTGCCGGGCCTGATCTCGCTCACGCGTCCGCCCTCCTGGTCGGCCCGCGGCGCAGCCGGCGCGACCAGCACGCCTTATGCCAGTGCCTGCGCTGGTCCACGCCGGCGTTGATCCCGTCGGCGGGCCAGGCGACCACGTGCGGGGTGCCGGGCACGATCTCCTGGTCGCATCCCGGGCAACGGTACGCCTTCGTGCTTCCCGCGCCGGGTACCTGGCGCACCACCCATTCCGCGTCGGGCCAGGACTCGACGCGCTCGGGCCCGGGCACGGGGTCCGGAGGACCAGAGCGCTCGCGGCGGGTCCGGCGTGGGCTCACGCCTGCCCACCCTATGCGAGCTGGAGAGTTACCGGGCGTGCGGCTCGTCATCGCCAGGTGCCGCGTCGACTAACGCCGGCAGGCTCACCGCTCACCTTCCTCGCGCCGAGGTGCTGGATCGTGAGTACGTGGTGTCTGCTCGTGTGCGTCGTCAGGCTGCTGTGGGCTGGGGTACGGGTTCGGATGGCGAAGGCGCGGCGGCGGGCCGGTAGAAGTCGCGGGCGCGGATCAGCGCCAGGGCGGCGAGCGCGCCAGACAGGGCGAGGATGCTGCCGATTAGGAGGATCTCGTTCATGCCGGACACGAAGGCGTGGTGCGATGCGGCGGTGAGGCCGTGCTGCGCCGCCAGGCTCGTGGGGGCCCGGGTTGCTCCCGCTGCCAGCGCCTTGGCGAGCTGCCCGGCGGGGTGCCCGAGCTGGGTGGCGAGCGAGCTGGCGATCTGGCGTTCGAAGACCGCGCCGAGGACCGCTACGCCGGCGGCTAGGCCGGCGACCCGGAAGGTGTTGCTGATCCCCGAGGCCATGCCGGTGCGCTGGGGCGGGGCGACACCGAGCCCGATGGTGGCGATCGCGGGGTTGGCCAGCCCGATCCCGGTGCCGGTCAGGAGCAGGCCCGGGATCAGCGCCGTCCATCCGGAGCGGACGGTCAGCCCGTGCATCACGGCCAGCCCCAGGGCGGTGATCGCGAGCCCGGCGCTGAGCACGATCCGGGGCGGCAGCTTGCTGGCGGCGGGCCGTGCGGCGAGCGGCACCAGGAAGCACAGGATGGTGGCGGGCAGCAGGCACAGGCCCCCGGCCAGCGGCGAGTAGCCGAGGTTGTCCTG
>JASHVM010000627.1:0-5185 GCA_030044595.1 Streptosporangiaceae bacterium | reverse complement strand
CCGCTCTGCCCGTTGACGACCAGGTTCGCGTGCTGGGTGAGCAGGTAGATGACGGCTTCGGCGACGGTCAGCGCCACGCCCGCCGAGATGATCGGCAGCAGCCAGAGCACCGGACTTCGGTAGGTGAGCAGCAAGAGCACGATCACTACGGCCAACGCGGCGTACAGCAGGGTGGTATCGATGCCCTTGAAGATCTTGAGCTCGTCGTTCGCCTGGGCGGCCGGGCCGCCGATGTAGACCCTGAGCCCTCCGGCATCCCTGGTTGCCGTGTTCTGGACGGTAGTGATGAAGCCGCTTATGTCGCTGTTGTAGCCGAGGTCGGAGCCGACGAGGGTCTCGATCGCCTTGTGATCGCTGGAGATGATGGGCGGGGTGACTCGCCCGTCCACCTCGGGCAGCGAGGCGAAGTACCGCGCGTCCGCCCGGGCCTTGGCGATGTCGGCCGCCGTTACCCCGCTGTCGCGCACGTAGACGACCAGGGCGGGGTTGTAGTTCTTGGACTGGAAGGCGGCTTGCTCGTTGAGTTCCTGCGTTGACTCGGCCGAGCCGGGCAGGTACGAAGAGGCGTCGTTCTTCTCCGCGCCCTGCAGCTTGCCGGCCAGCGAGCCCAAGGCTACGACGACCAGGAGCCAGAACGCGACGACGACCCACTTGGTCCGCCTGCCGCAGATGAAGGCGGTCAGGCGGTTGACGCCCCGCGGCCTGCCCGGCCTGCCTTGGTCTGGTGATGTCCCTAGATCTCCCGGCCTGGTCTGCTGATAGCCGGGTCCCCGTTCCTGAATGTCCTGCGCCTTTGCCGCCCTGACGTCCCCGCCGCCGGCGGGGACATCAGGATCTGGCGTGTTACGGGGCGCCCCCGTGGTCCCGCGTGCCAACCTAGCCCTCCTTAAGACTCCGATCTGATACCTGAACCCCGATTTGATGCGTGAAGACTCTGATCTAATACTTAGGAAATACGATGTATCGCGTTATGTCGTGCTGTCAAGCTATATCTGGAATTGCCTGATTTCGCTCAGGGCGATCAGGCATGATGAATCTGCCCCGGCCAACATAAGAGGGATCCCCGCTCGCGCCAACAGGTTTTCTCCCGGCAGCGGGCTCAGCCTGCTCGGCCAGCGCGGGTTCAGAGCAGCGTGAGCTGCTCGGCTGGCTCGCGGCGCGCGCCGGGAGCCGCGGGTACCGGAGGATCATCGCGGTCCGCTAGTCCGCGCTGGGGAGCCGGGAGCGGATGCGCGCCTCGCCTGCCGTGCCCGAGGCCCGGTCCGCGCGTCTTTGGTCCGCCGATGCCGTACTTGTCCGCGAGTTCTCGGACCTGACCCGAGATCCTGGCCTGGTAGGTCTTCGGGGTGTAGGCGCTCCTGCCGTACAGGTCGAGGTACCGGCCGACCAGGCCTGAGTGATGGGCCCGCAGCCAGCGGAAGAACCACTCGCGGGTGCCCGGGCGCAGGTGCAGCACGATCGGCGTCAGCTGCGGGGCTCCGGCCGCCGCGATCTGGCTGACGGCCGCCTCGAGCTGGGCGGGGGAGTCGGACAGGAACGGCAGCACCGGCCCCATTAGCACGCCGCAGCGCAGCCCGCGGTCATTTAGCGCCGCGCAGGCCTCGAGCCGTCGTCCGGGGGCGGGCGTGCCCGGCTCGACAGATCGCCATAGCTCCTTGTCGACGAACCCGACCGAGACGTTCAGCCCCACGTCCGTGACCTCGGCTGCCTCGGCGAGCAACTCGATGTCCCGGAGGATCAGGGTCCCCTTGGTCAAGATCGAGAACGGGTTGGCGGCGTCCGTGAGCGCGGCGATGATGCCCGGCATGAGCCGGTACCGGCCTTCGGCCCGCTGGTAGCAGTCCACGTTGGTGCCCATGGCGATGTGCTCGTTCAGCCAGCCCGGCGAGGCCAGTTTCTTACGCACCAGTTCGGGCGCGTTCACCTTGACGACCACCTTGGTGTCGAAGTCCGCCCCGGCGTCCAGGTCAAGGTACGTGTGCGAGTTCCGGGCGAAGCAGTTGTGGCTGACCACGCCGTTAGCGATGAAATCGCCGGTCCCGGTGGTAATGTCGTACATCGGCAGGTCCAGCCCGAGCGGCTCGATCGCGGTCACGCGGAGCTTGGCGTCGCTCTTCACTGCCGCGCCTTCGATCGACCGCTTCCTGGTGATGGCGGGATCGACGGTGTGGAAGAACCTCAGCGCCTCGCGTAGGCCCCCGAGCAGCCGGATGTAGACGATCCCGCTGGGCTGCTTCCTCGGCTCAACGGCATACTTGAACCCGAACGACTCCAGCGAGGAAACAATCCGGTCGATGATCTCCGGGTCGGTGTTGGAGATCCGCAAGCTTCCGCCGTAGCTGCCCTCGGCGTCGAAGATCCCCGCCAGGAAGCCCTTGCGCCAGTCAGGGGCCGGATGGCCTGGCCAGGCGATCAGCCACTCAATCGTCCGGGCCTCATCGCGGCGGCTGGTACTGATCGCCGTTATCTCGCGGCGCGTGGCTGACTCATCGGCGACGGTGAACTCGGTGCACCCGATGCCCAGGTCGGCGAGGTAACCGGCGGTCCTGGCCAGCCCCTCCCGGTCGGCCAGGGCGAGCCGGACACGGTAGATATGGCCGGGCTGTCTTCCGGGCTGCTGGTACTCGCGATCAATGATGCTCCCGTCGCCGCGGATCGTGCCGCACAAGTAGCCGCGACGATAGGCGGCGGTGTCCTTCGGCGGTTCCGCGAAGCCGCCGACTCCCATCAGCTTGTTGTGGACGGTCAGGAACGGACGCTGCCGCGGACCGCACTCGGCCCCGGTCACGTGCTTCCAGCCACGCTCGGTGAGGAAACGGTGCTCATCGCTGGTCACGAGCTGGGTACCGTCCTCAAGGACGACGCGGTAGGCGGGCTTGACCGTCGACCAGTGCGCGAGCACCGTGGTAAGGGCGTACCGGCGGTAATGGCCGCGCCGGACCGTGCCGTAGATCTGGTCCCCGACGCGCACCTCGGCCAGCGGCTTCGTGCGGCCGTCCGCCATCAGGATGGGCGTCTGGCCAGACTGACAGTAGGCACAGGCGTGCTGGCATCCCCTGTAGGGGTTGATCGTCCAGCGGAACGCCATCCTGGAGGACTCTGGCACGCGGTTGACGACGGACTTGGCCTGTACCTCGTAGAAGGTCATGCCGCGAAAGCCGGGGGTGTCGAAGGTGCGGGCCAACGCGCCGCGCTCGATCAGCGGGATGGCCACCTCCCGGCGCGCGGCGGGGAATAGGGTGTCGCCATCGGCGGCATCCTGATCAGCGGCCAGCTGATCGTCGAGCCGCAGGCTGTCCCAGCGCATAAGCGTCACGATAGAACGACTTTTCGAGCACCACAAGCTCGACACGCCGCTGCTCGTCACCAATATTTATAGTGGCCGGGCGTACGATACGGCTAACCAGCCTGTCCGCGATCGGCCGGCCGCCGAACTGGCGGGCTGAAAAACAGCCAAAGTACAAAGCTGGAACAATTGGATAAAGACCCTCTCGTGAGAGATAGTGAGAGGGTATTCACCCGGTGCGCGAGGCAAGGGGGTAGGGGTATGGCGCTGTCGATGGACGAGCAGCGCATGCTCGCTGAAATCGAGCGGCGGCTGGCCGCCGAAGATCCCGGGCTGGCGTCGTGCCTGACGACGTTCCGGCGCCCCGGTCCCGCCACCGTGCTCCGCTCGCCCCGGGCGCGGATCATCGGCTCGCTGTTCACGGTCCTGGTGGTGGCGATGGTCTCGCTGATGGTCTACGCGATGATCCCGTTCCGCGGGCACGCCCTGCGTAGCTGCCCGACGCCTTACGGGCCGGGCAACTGCGGGATCACGGCGACCGGCAACAAGCCTCCCAGCATCCGGGCGGCCTCAGCCACCACGAGCACTGGGTCCGGCACCGAGGCGAGCGCCCCGAACTCGTCCGCCACACGCGCGTCCAGCGCCGCCGCCAGCCGGACATCGGCGCCCAGGACCAAGCAGAAGAACGCCGGCACCTCGCCGTCGACGTCGCCCTAAGGCAACCTCGGCTTAAGATTCCCGCCACAGCTGGACCAGGTAGCGCTCCAGGCCCTCCAGCGCCCTTTTCTCCTGCTGGAACTCATCGCTCAGCGGATTGCGGTACTGCTCGAACAGCGCCGAGTAGCGGCGAGTGACCACGTCGCGATTGCCGGCGTAGACCCGGACCGAATAGTCGCCGACGCCGCCGCCGAGCCGTAGCCCGCGAACGGCGGTTCCCGCCAGGCCCATGCTGATGCTCAGCTGCCCGCGCAGGTAGATGCTGCTCTTGGCATCCTCGTCCCAAGCGTCGCCGCACGGCGGCGGGGCCTCGTCCCACTCCTCGAGGACCAACCGGACGTCGATGTCCTCTTGCAGGCTACCGACCCACAGCTGCTCGCGGTTCGCGCTGATCAGCGAGCCGGCCGGCGCCAGCGGGCCGCCCGGGGCATCCGGATCCACGCTGGGGTCGTGGATGCGGAACATTCGCCGGTCCGGGGTCACCGGGATAACCAGCTGTAGAAGCCTGCGGCTCATGGCTCCCCTCGGCACGTTGATATCTCGGATAACAGCCTGCTTTGGTTGCAAATCTAGACCGCCGACTCACCGCGTGACGGCCGAACGGGTTCTGAAATGCTTAGCGTAGTCACTTGACTACTCATTGCATCGGAGTAGCGTCATACTTGCTGTGAGCCTTGTGTTCGATCTTGACCTGTCGGCGTGGGCGGGATCGAGGGCAGCTACGGAATCGACAAGCTTCCGGTCCTCTGGGCGGGCTCATCGACGGTGAACCCGAACCACGGCCGCGGGCCGGACGTGTCATAAAGACCCCGTACCCGTCCACGGCGAGTACGTCCCCGAGGGGAATGCGTGATGCAGGCACCGGTACGAGACACCCGCCGGAGGTCACACAGCGTGCCTGCTCGGCTACCAGGACCGGATCCAGGACCGAGACCAGCACCGGGACCAGGGCCGAGACCAGGACCGGCACCAGGGCCGAGACCGGGACCAGGACCGGCACCAGGACCAGGACCGCGACCAGGACCGAGACCGCGACCGGGACCGAGACCGGTACCCGTCCGGAGCTTCGCGCCCGCCCGAGCCACCTCAGCCGGCGCGGGCACGGGCGCGCAGGCAGCCGTGCCCTTCCCGGGCGGCGGGCGCCGGGCGCTCTTGCTCGCCATCTGCTGCATGAGCCTGTTC
>JASHVM010000626.1:0-4444 GCA_030044595.1 Streptosporangiaceae bacterium | reverse complement strand
CGTAGCCGGGCGCAGCGGGGCCGTAACGCGACGATCAGGATCGAGCTCGACCTGTCCGAGTGCTCGTTCGGAGCGACCCGCGAGCTTACCGTCGACACGGCCGTGGTCTGCCCCACCTGTTCCGGTGAGGGCACCGCACCGGGAACCCATCCGCAGACCTGTGACATCTGTGGCGGGCGCGGTGAAGTGAGCCAGGTGACCCGGTCCTTCATCGGCCAGGTGATGATGTCCCGGGTGTGCCCGGGCTGCGGGGGATACGGGACCGTGCTGGTCAGGCCCTGCCCGGAGTGCGACGGCGATGGCCGGGTCCGCACCAGGCGCACCATCAAGGTCCGGATCCCGGCCGGCGTCGAGGACGGCACGCACATCCAGCTGGCCGGGGAGGGTGAGGTCGGCCCGGGTGGCGGACCACCCGGCGACCTGTTCCTGGAGATCGTCCAGCGCCCGCACGAGATCTTCGAGCGGCAGGGCGATGACTTGCACTGTACGGTGACCATCCCGATGGTGGCCGCGGCCTTGGGCGCGACGCTGTCGGTGGAGAGCCTGGACGGTCCCGCCGACATCGACATCCGCCCGGGTACCCAGTCCGGGCAGGTGATCCCGCTTTACGGCCAGGGTGTCAAGCACCTGAACGGCAACGGGCGCGGCGACCTGGTCGTCCACGTGACGGTGGAGACCCCGACCAAGCTCGACGCCGAGCAGGAAAAGCTCCTGCGCGACCTGGCCAAGCTCCGCGGCGAGGAAGCTCCGCCCGGCCGGTTCGCGCCCGGTCAGCAGGGATTCTTCTCGAGGCTCCGCGACGCGTTCAACGGGCGCTGACCCCGGGGCTGATGGTGTCGCAGCCACCGGTCTTCTTCACCGATCGCACCGATCTCCAGCGGGATGTCGTGATCTTGTCCGGTCCCGAAGGTCGGCACGCGGCCACCGTACGCCGGCTCCGCCCGGGCGAGCGCGTCGACGTCGGCGACGGCGCGGGCCTGGTCGCCGCCTGCGTCGTGGCCGCCAGTTCGAGCCGGGGGCTCGAGCTGGCCGTCCTGGCCAGGCGAGAGGTTCCCAGACCCGACCCGGTGGTCACGGTCGTCCAGGCCATACCTAAGGGCGACCGCGGCGAGCTGGCCGTCGAGGAAATGACCGAGGTCGGCGTCGACCGCATCGTGCCCTGGGCCGCGGCGCGCTGCGTACCGGCCTGGCGAGGGGAGCGCGGAGCCCGCTCGCTGGCCAAGTGGCGGGCTACCGCGCGGGAGGCCGCCAAGCAGTCCCGCCGCGCCTGGGTACCCGAGGTGACCGAGGCCGTCTCGGCTCCCGGCGTGGCTCAGGCGATAACCAAGGCGGCCCGGGCGATCGTGCTCGAGCCCGAAGCGGCCGAAGGCCTCGGCGGCCTCGAGCCGCCGGAATCAGGCGACCTGCTCGTTATCGTGGGACCCGAAGGCGGGATAACCGACGATGAGAGCGCGGCCTTCCGCGCGGCCGGCGCGACGGCTCGCAGGCTTGGCCCCACCGTGCTCAGGACGTCGACCGCGGGTGCCGTCGCCGTCGCCGTCCTGCTCAGCCGCTCCGGTCGCTGGTGAGGCTCGATGTAATCCCGGCCCTGGTCACGGTCCCGGTCGTGGTCGCCTGCGTGGTCGTAGACCCGGTCGATGATGAGCCGCCGGTCGAGGTGACGCTGTTGGTGTTACCGGGCGACGTGGTTTGCGAGGTCGGCGCGCTGGTGGTGGGCGCCGGTGGACTGCTGAAGGGAGCCTTTGCGCTCGTATTGGTGGTGTGCGGGGCCGGAGTGCTGGGTGCGACCGTCGTCGGCGCAGCCGTCGTCGGGGCGGCGGCCGGGCCGGTCGACTTCGAACTCGGGCTCGGGCAGGGGGTCGACGACGTGTCGGTCTTCGCCGCCGAGGAAGCACTGCTGCTGGGATCCGATGGCGATGAGGTCGCCGTGGTGGCGCTGTCACTAGGGCTACCGCTCGTATCGGTGCCACCGCTCGTACCGGTGCCACCGCTCGGGCTGGGGCTGCCGGTGCCCGTCGGCGGGCTGGTCGGGGTCGCGTCCGGGGTGGGTGACGGGCTCGACGAGCTCGGAGAGGTAGCCGGGCTGGACGTCGCCGGGGCGGGCGCCGACGAGCTCGGCTTCGCCGCCGCGGACGTGGCTGAGCCGGAGGTAGCTGGTCCAGCCGACGCACAGGATGACGTAGCCGCCGGAGCAGTCTTGGGCGCGGCGGACGTGGCGGCCACGGTCCCGCCCCCGCCCGCTGAGGAATGGCCAGCGGCACCCCCGGCGGACGAGCTGGGTGTGGGACTAGCCGTGGGACTCGACCCGATAAGGCTCGCGAACGCGGACTGTGCGGTCTGCCGCAGCGGGGGAACGGCCGCCAGCAGGACGCCGACGACGAACACGCAAATGCCCACCGCCAGGGCGGGCCGCAGCATCGCCTCGCGCCAGTCCCTGGGCCGTTGCGGTGCTCGCCGTGAATGCCTGCCCGCGGCGCCTTGCGCCGCGGGCGAGCCATGCTCGCCGCGCGTTCCATTCCCGCGCCCGGCCAGGCCCGCGAGGAACGCTGCGATCGCCAGGCGGAAGGCGGCCAGCCGGGACCCCCCCACCCGGGCGTGCGCCGGACCAGACCGGATCTTCTCGCGAATCCGCTCCAGGCCATCCGGGCTCGGCTCTACCTGATCCGCGGCAGCGCGCAGCTCGCGCCGCACGAATTCGGCAAAGTCGTGTCCGTGCCCGCCGTCAGAACCGCGGCCTGATCCCACCATTACTCCTGCTCCAACGCCGCGCGGAGGGACGCCATGCCGCGTGCGGTGTGGCTCTTGACTGCGCCGCGGCTGATGTCCATGACGGCGGCGATCTCGGCCTCGGACAGGTCGCCGTAGTACCGCAGCACGATCGCCTCGCGCTGCCGGTCGGGCAGCCGGCGCAGCGCGGCCACGACCGCGGACCGCTCGAGCAGGATGAGCGCGCCGTGCTCGGCGCTCGGCATGTCCGGCGGCGCCTTCTGCAGGTTCCTGTCCACCACGGTCCGGTGCCGCAGCACGGACCGGGACCGGTTCACCACGGCCTGCCGCAGATAGGCCAGCGCGTTCTCCGCATTCCTGAGGCGCTTCCAGGCGTCATGCATCGCGACGAACGCGTCCTGCACTACCTCCTCGGCGGTGGGCGTATCCCGCACCAGCAGCGTGGCCAGCCGCACCAGCGCCTTGTAGTGCATCGAGTAAAGCTCGGTGACCGCATAGTCCGCGCTCCACCCAACGCGCGTCGTGGCCGGCGAAACGAACGTCGCGGCCATGATGGCATCGTTGGCCACAAGGGTTTCGGTCACATGGGTTGGACGCGCGTCCCCGTCCTCAGGTTCACTCACCGGCTAACCCGCCCGCGTCTGCCGGTGGGTGCACGAAACTCCCGGTTGCCGGTCCGTCATCTCACTTTCTCCCACCCGTCTGGGTGTCCGCAGCCATCACACCGTCGGCAACCGTCCGGACCACCTGGCCAGCTACCTGGGTAAACGGGCAACCGGCCAGTAAACGGACGCGCCGCGCTGGCTCGCGGGCGCGCCGCCGCAGACCGCCGGATGATTGCGGAAGAAACAAGGATATCGAGACGGCACAAGGTACAACAGCCCACATTCCGGGATTCGTATGGTAACAACTTATGCCAACATGGTTACGCAGCAGCACAGGCGGCGTCAGCTAATTGTCGACATACAGGGATTGTCCCGGCCGCCGGCCGGATGAGACGGGCGTGGCACGTGCGAGGTAGCCACGCCGGATAGCATGGTGTTCACCACGCTCGGGGGGCGGTCCTCCGGGTTTTCGAGAGCATCGAATTGACAGATATCCGGAACGACGAGCTGAGCGCCAGAAACAACGACCTGCGTGCCAGAAGTGATCCCGGCGGCAACGGGCAGCCGGGCGAACCTGAGGGTGAATCCCGGGATGAACCCCAAGGCGACGCCCGGGGTGCGCCTCGATCCCAGGTAAAGATCGTGATCCCGGCTGACCATTCCATGGTCAGCCTGCTCGGGTCCGGGGATGAGCTGCTGCACGTGATCGAGCGGGAATTCGCCGCGGATATCCACGTCCGCGGCAACGAAATCACCGCGACCGGGAACCCGGCCGAGACCGCCCTGGTCACAGAGCTGTTCGACGAGCTCCTCGAGCTGCTGCGCCAGGGCACGGACCTGACCCCGGACGCGGTCGAGCGGACGGCGGCCATGCTGCGCGCCGAGCGCGGCGTACGCCCGGCCGACGTGCTGACCGTCGGCATCCTGTCCGCCCGCGGCCGCACGATCCGGCCGAAGACGCTGAACCAGAAACGTTACGCGGACGCGATCGACAAGCACACGATCGTTTTCGCCATCGGCCCCGCCGGGACCGGGAAGACCTACCTGGCCATGGCCAAGGCCGTCAAGGCACTGCAGGCCAAACAGGTGAACCGGATCATCCTGACCAGGCC
>JASHVM010000625.1:0-2537 GCA_030044595.1 Streptosporangiaceae bacterium | reverse complement strand
GCGCTGGAGCACCCGCCGCCCGGCCTGACGATCGGCGACCCCGCCGCCGCGCCGCAAGACGGCTTCCTCCTCTGGGACGTGCGCGAATCCGACCGGCCAGCTGCTGGGCCAGTGGGTCAGCGGCGGCACCGGCACCCACCGCAACTTCTACAACGGCGGCCCGTGGGTCTACGCCACCAGCAACCTGCCCGGCTTCGAGGGCCAGATCCTGGCCATCGTCGACATCGCCGACCCGGCCAACCCCAAGATGGCCGGCACCTGGTGGCACCCGGGGCAGCACAAGGCGGGAGGCGAGACCTACACCCCCGAGGACCAGCGCCGGCTCACCGCCGGCCGCCCCTACCCCCAGCACGGCCTGTCCCTGCACGGCGGCGCCTACGCCCTCGGTGACCGGGCCTACTGCCCGTGGATGCGCGGCGGGATGGTCATCCTCGACATCGCCGACAAGCATCACCCGCGGCACGTCTCCACACTGCCGGTCTACCCGCCGCTCGGCAGCACCATCGCCGTGCACTCGGCGGTGCCGCTGCCCGGCCGCGACGTCGTGGTCATCAACAGCGAGGCGCTGCGTGAGTACTGCGACGAACCCGCAGACTACGTGGCGAGCGTCGACATCTCCGACGAGTCCGACCCGATCCTCATGGCGGTGTTCCCCCAGCCCCGGCCGCCGCGGGGATACGACGCGCCGAGCTTCTGCGCTAAGGGCGGCCGGTTCGGGCCGCACAACCAGCACCAGCAGCAAGGCCTGGACTGCCTGGCGCCCAACGACCGGCACGTCTACATCGCCTACTTCAGTGCCGGCCTGCAGATCTACGACATCAGCGACCCCCACGACCCGCACATCACCGGGTATTACATCCCCGATGACCCCAAGGAGCGCCGCGGGCCGATACCGTCCAAGCTCGTCCACCAGGCCCAGGACGTCCTGGTCGACCGGCGCGGCGTGATCTACATGTCCGAAGGCAACTCCGGCATCTACATACTTCGCCATCAGACCAGCTGAGGAAAGGCACGCGCATGACCACCCCGACCGGCGTCGACCGCGACGCCCCCGTGATCGCACACCACCAGATCGACATCGCCGCGCCGCTGGACATGGTGTGGAACCTGCACACCGACGTGGACGCCTGGCCCGCCTGGAACCTAGAGGTGACCGCCGCGAAACTCGATGGAGCCTTCGCCCCTGGCCACTCCTTCACCTGGACCAGCTACGACTTCACCGTCACCTCGACGATCTACATCGTCGTAGACCACTCCCGCACGCTGTGGGGCGGCGCCGCGCAAGGCATCATGGGAACCCACGAATGGCGGTTCGCGCAGAGCCCGGCCGGCGTCCACGTGATCACCACCGAATCATTCGCCGGCGACTCGGTAGACGCCGACCCCACCGGGATGCAAACCATCCTCGACAACTCGCTGACCGCTTGGCTCACCCGCCTAAAGCAGAAGGCCGAATCATCGGCCCGCGACAGTCAGCCCGCGAACGCATGACAAAAGCCGAGACCGCCGTCCGGCGCTTCTATGAGTCGTTGAGGACCGCGGACGCGACGCTGGTCAATGAGGTCCTGGTGCCCGACGCGAAGACATTCCGCTGCGCGCCGATCTATCTGCACTTGATCTGCGGACCGACCGCGCATATCAGGCCGATATCTGCGCGGGCGCGCAAAGGCTCAGGTTGCTCTTCGTGACGGGCTTTCCGGTCAGCCCGCGTCCTGGGCTGGCGGAGTTCACGGTTCCCGGCTGACCGCGTGGCGTAGCCAAAGTCCTTGCTGTGCCCGCGGCGCTCGACCCTGTCCGCGACAGTGCCTCACGCCTCGAGCAGGCCCGCGGCCACGAACGCCCGGTGGTAGATGTCCCGGATGACCTTCTGCTTGCGGGCGTTGTACTGCATGACGTGCTCTCCAGCCGCGTTGGCCTCGGACGCGGCCTGGCGCTTGGCGGCAGCGTAGCGGTCGCGCTCGGCGGGGTTGCCCCGTAGCCAGTCACGGAAGATCCTGTGCTTGATCAGCTCGGGGCTGTCGAACCCGAAAACATGCAGATTGCAGGGCGGCTCGTCCGTTCGCAACGCCCGGTGGCCGTACCACCAGGGCTCGCGGATCACCAGCCGGAACCCGATCGCCACCAGCGCCGGTAGGTAGTCCTGTTCCCGCTCGGGGTCGGCCACCGTCAGGTCGATGTCGATGATGGGCTTGGCCGCCAGCCCCGGGACCGCGGTGGAGCCCACGTGCTCAAGCTGCAGCACCCGCCAGCCCAGAGCCTCCCGGACCCGGCCGGCGAGGTCGTCATACTGCCGCGGCCAGGCGGGATCGGGATCGGTCACCTCGATGCCGGCGGCCGGCGCGGCGCCGACCGCCCACGGATCGGCCCTGGGGGGTTGCGCGGAGTCGGCGAACGACACGATCTCGGCTCGGCTGGGCATCCGGGCAGTTTAGTACCCGATCGTCGGCATGTCAGCGGTGCGCGCAGCCGCGGATGGCGGTTTGGTGATCAGCCGGTCCCGCTGGGCCGTGGCCCGGCGGCCACCAGCAGGGCGCCGA
>JASHVM010000624.1:0-5005 GCA_030044595.1 Streptosporangiaceae bacterium | reverse complement strand
TGGGGGTCGGTAGTCACCGGCTCACCTCCTCGCGTAGGCCCGCGCTGCGCGGGCAATTCACATGTTATATCGTTCATATGAATGGTGCCAAATATGACTGTGCCGCCTGCCGGAAGCGCTGGGCTGGACCTGATCGACCAGGACGCCGCGAGCCTGATCGCGGACGCCATGTTCGCCTTGTCCGCGCCGAGCCGGGTGCAGATCCTGGGCTGCCTGCTGGACGGGCCGCTGGCCGTCGGCGAGATCACCGCGCTTCTCGGCATGGAGCAGTCCGCCGTCTCCCACCAGCTCCGCGTGTTGCGTGAGGCTGAGCTGGTCAGGGCGGAGCGCCACGGCAAACGCCGCCTGTACACGATCTCCGGCGACGCGGTCCGGGAGCTGCTGACGGCGGCGCGGCACCTCGCCGGGCAACGGCAGCCGGGCTCGCGCGAGCAGAAGGCGGCCAGGGCGATGGGCGGCTAGAGCCCATGGCGGCCCGAACGAAGCGGCACGCGCCGAGGGCGTCCGGCGGCGACGTGACGGAGGTGCAGTTCGGCCCGGTCGCCGACCGCAGGCACGCAGCGGACCGTGCACACCGCGGTGACCTGGAGGGGGCGCTCGGGGTCATCTCCGCCTTCGACACCGGCCCCCGCCGCGGGGTCTGGCGGCGGCTCGCCGCCCTCAGCGCAGTACTGGGACCCGGGCTCGTGGTGATGGCCGCCGACAACGACGCGGGCGGCATCTCAACTTACGCACAGGCCGGGCGGGACTACGGAGTGCGGATCGCCTGGCTGGTGCTGCTGCTCGTGCCGGCGCTATTCATCATCCAAGAGATGGCCGCCCGGCTCGGCGCGGTCACCGGTGCGGGGCACGCGCGGCTGATCACCGCGCGGTTCGGCCGTCGCTGGGGCGGTTTCGCGCTGGCCGACCTGCTGGCGCTGAACCTGCTCACGCTCGTCACCGAGTTCGTCGGCGTGTCACTGGCGCTGGGGTACTTCGGGGTCAGCAGGTTCATCTCGGTTCCAGCGGCGGCGGTTTTCCTTATCGCGGTGACCGTACCCGGCAGCTTCCGCGGCTGGGAGCGGGCGATGTACGCACTCATCGCGGCGAGCCTGTCGGCCGTGCCGCTGGCGGTGATCGCCTGGGCCCGTCACGCGCCCGCCGCGCAGGCGGCCGTCGCCGCCGCGGGCCCGGCGCACGGCAGCGTGCTGTTGGCCGTGGCCCTCGTCGGCACCACGATCGCGCCGTGGCAGTTGTTCTTCCAGCAGTCCAACGTGGTGGACAAGAGGATCACCACCCGCTTCCTCGGCTACGAACGGGCCGACACCGCCCTCGGCGCGGTCCTGTTCGCCATCGGTGCCCTCGGCGTCTTGCTGGCCTGCGCCTTCGCCTTCGCCGCGGCCGGACGGCACGGGGCCTTCACCGACGCCGGCGCTGTCGCCGCGGGTCTGCGCGTCCGGGTTGGCGGCGCCGCGGGCGCGCTGTTCGCGGTCGTGCTCGGCGCCGGGTCGGCCCTCGGTGCCAGCGCCGTGACGCTCGCCACGTCATACGCCGTCGGCGACTACTTCGGGCTGCGCCACTCGCTGCACCGTCCGTGGCGCCAGGCGAAGACCTTCCACCGCAGCTACGCGGCCTCGGTACTGGCCGCCGCCGCGGTCGTACTCATCCCGCAGGCCCCGCTCGGGCTGCTGACCACCGCAGTGCAGGCCCTGGCCGGCGTCCTGCTGCCCAGCGCGACCGTCTTCCTGCTCCTGCTGTGCAACGACCGCGAGGTCCTCGGGCCGCACGTCAACCCGCCCTGGCTCAACGTGCTGGCCGCCGCCCTCGTCGGCGTCCTGCTCGCCTTGTCCGCGCTGCTGACCGCCACCACCGTCGCCCCGCACGTCCCTCTCGCGCCCGTATTCACCGGCGTCGCGGCCGCGATCGCCGTGGTGGCGGCGTGGACGACGGTGATCGCCGTCCGCGGCCGGAAGGCTCCGGCCCCGCCTGACCCGGCAGGCCGGCTGACCTGGACCATGCCGCCCATCGAGTCGCTCAGGCCGCCGGCCCGCTCCGCGTGGCGGACGCTGGGCCTAGTGGTGCTGCGCTGCTACCTGCTCGCCGCGGTCATCGTGCTGGCCATACGGGCACTCCAGATCGCACTCGGCGCCGGCTAGCGATCACCGCTACCGCCGCGGCACGCCACCGCCCGTCACCGCTGGAATCTGCTGAGTGGCCAGCACATTGGCCAGGCGTCCCTTGGCTGCGGGCTGGCTAGCCGCCACCCGGGCGTCTTGCCCCAGATGACACGGGACCGGCGGTTCCACGTCCGTTGACGGTCCGTCCGTCACCTGATCTGGGCACACGCACCACCGTCCGTTCGGAGAAAATCATTCCTTCCGAACGGGCCGTGGTGCTCGGGTCCGTACGGCGGAGAGCGGCTCCGGGCGTCAGGCTGGCCTCGACGCCGAGCGCGTCGAGCAGGTCCGCGAGCCGGCCGTCCAGGGCGTAGCTCGCATCAGCTCAAGCCTGGGCGCCCGGCTCGGTTTGCTTGCCTGCGGGCCGGGAGTCCTGCTGGTCAGCGCCGGCCTTCCGGGCCTGGTACTGCTGCACCGAGCCGCCCACGTACGCCAGCAGCTCAGGATCTATGCGATGGAATCCCTTGCGGTCATACCACCGCACCACGACAACGCCGACGACTAGCCAAAAAACCAATCCCAGCGCCGCGGCCGTGACCGCTCGCGCCAGCCCCGCGTCGGCCCGGGCGTCAAAGTACAGGATCGCCCGGGTTCCGCCGATAATCTGGCGCAACGGTTCGATTTCGGCCAGCCACTGGAAGGCGCTCGGGAGCGCCTGCACGGGCACGGTGCCGCCCGAGGCCGCCAACCCTGCGTAGACGAAAATCAGCATCGCCAGCAGCTGGCCGATGGAGGCTCCCAGAACCCCGAACAAGACGATGGTCCCCTCGGCCACGCTCACCGAACACAGCCAGGCCAGCAGCCACAGCAGCCCGGCGTTGGGGGCATCCATCCGCAAGATCCCGGCCGCCACCAGCAGCATGAGCCCGGTCATCAGCCCGGCCATGACGACGGCCATGACCCACTTGATGACGAGCGTATGCCACCTGTTGATCGGCAGCGGCTGGCGCTGCCGCCATTTGGGCCCGATCTCGGTGGTGGCATAGCCCAGCGCGGCGTCTACCGACGAGTTGACGATGACCCCGGCCAAGAAGCCGCACATCAGGATCAGCAAGGCGATGTAGAACGCACTCAGTCCCAGCGCAGCGTGACTAGGCAGCGGCCGGTACTGCGTCGTCGTGACCGTAACCGGGTCGGCCAGAAACGCTGCGGTCAGCGGATTTGACGCCCCAGCGGGCACCAAGGCCGCCAGCTGCCGTCCGATCTGGCTGGAAGCCGCCCCGAGGGCAGGCTGCAGCACGCCGGTGGCCAGGCTCACGCCCACGGTGCCGGCACGCTGATTGGTCAAGATGACGATCTCCGGTATTCCGGACCGCGGCCTGACCCCGCTCACCCCGGCCAGGCTGAGCAGCGACGCCGTGAAGTCAGGCGGGATCACCACCGCCGCGTAGACCGCTCCGCGGTCCATGGCCTGCTCAGCGGAACCGAGCGTGGTATCGGTCAGCCCGAGCCGACCGGAGACCGCGGGGCTGGCCGACAGGCCGCGTTGCACCTGCTGGCCGATGTTGATCCGCTGCGCGCCGATCGTGACCGTACGGTCCTGGTTCACCACCGCCACGGGCAGGCCGTGCAGGTGATCGAGGGGGTCGACCACTGACCCGATGTAAAACGCCGTGATCAGCACCACCACCACCGACCCCACGATCAGCGGGAAGATCCAGACCGCCCGGACCTTCAGCAGGTCGCCTGCCCGAACCGGGAAGGCACGCCTCGACGCGCCGTCGCTTGCGGCGTGACCACGGGATTCGCTGCTCACCTGCGGCCTCCCTGATGGCTCGCTGTTCCTGACCCGCGCGGCATGCGGTCATCGGCCGTCTGCATCGGCAGTCCGGAAGATACAAGCAGGCTCATCCGGTCACTGTCCAGGTGCAGCACGGGTTCCGTCTTCCCCGGCTGCCAACTGCCCGGCACTCGGCGGTTCGGGCCGGCGCTCTCGCCTGGGCGTGATGTCCTGGTTTCGAGTGTGCTTACCGGCCTCTACGACCAGGGTCCAGGCCGCCGCGACCTCCAAGGCGATCCCGAGCAGCACCGCGAACGCCAGCAAGTACAGCCCGCCGCCCTGCCCGATGGCCAGGCTGATCCCCGCCCCGATGCTGAGCAGCCACGTTGCCCCCATGGCCATCCACCGGCCGACCAGATCCGCGGACGCCTCGGGCAGCTCCCACCGCACCGTCCGGAGCACCGGCCAGACGGTATACGCCACGCAGCCCACCGACACGACGAGAATCTCCGCCGCCAGCACGGCCCGCGGCTGGCCCGGCATGACGACGAACCCCGAGCCGATGGCGATCGCGATCAGCCAGATCAGCAAGTAACGTGCCCGCGTCCTGAGCGTGACGCTGAGCTGCAGCTCCTGCACCCGCAGCGAGAAGGCGACGAAGAACAACCCGGTGAGTGTGGCCGCGGCGGCGCCGGTCAGCGTGAAGAAGGTGCTCCATGAGCCCGGGTTGTACGCCGGGGCAAGGGCCGCGGCGGCCAAGGTCATCCGATACTCCCCCCGTGATGCACCCAGCACGAGACTGTCATCGCATAAGGCAGTCGGCGTTCGGGCGGAAGGTGCGAGGGCCCTCACCCGACTGCCACCGGATTGTGATACGCCTTCGGTACGGCGTCAAGGGCGGCCGGCCCCGCTGGCCACCACCGGGACCCGGAAGCAGGCGTTATCCGCCATCGCTGATCGGCCGCGGGACACCTCCGCCCGCCTCGGCTCGGCGTTCGCGCAGCGACCCGCCGTCCAGAAGGTCGGCGACAGCTCCGGTGGTCCCTCGTCGCATCGCCGCGGCAAAGTGTCGTCACATGACCACTGTTTACCGCCGGGGCCCTGCTGGTTCTCTTGGAGAGTGCCCGGC
>JASHVM010000623.1:0-5986 GCA_030044595.1 Streptosporangiaceae bacterium | reverse complement strand
AGCCGATGTAGTAGCGGCCATCGGGCCCGAACGTGCCGCCTCCTGGGTCGAGTCGGGGTATCCGTCCTGAGTCGCGCACAACGTGTCCGTGGTGATCAAGCGCCAGGATACGGTCGTCGCCGCTGTTCAGGTAGACGAGGGCGCCCGATGGGTCGGGAGATAGGCCACGCGGATCGGCGATCCGCGCATCGTTGCTGAAAGGCCCAAGAAATTCGCCCTCGGGACCGAAGCCCAGTAGCGCGCCGAAGCCGTTGCCGTTCGCTCCGCTGGCGCTGGTGACAAGGATGCGCATAACCACTGGCCTTAATTTGAGCGCGGCCATATGCCGGACGACGAGACGGGTGCCCGACGGGTGTGCCCGCAGTTCGCGGTTCCCGACGTACAGGTACTTCCGGCTGGCACCGATGCCTCGTTGAGCGTGCCCGCGGCGGAGTTGTTCACCATGTCGAGAGCTCAGCTTAGCCCTGGGCTGCCGCCGGCCCGGAGTAGGGATAGACGCAGCCGCCGGGCTCGGAGCAGGTCAGCGTGCCTTTCGACGTCCGCAACTGCACCTAGCAGCGGGTACAGGAGGATTCCGGCACCAAAACCTGTGCTCGCGAGACCATGCCTGATGCCGGGTTTGTGGCGGGCGACCGATGGAAGAGCGCGCCCTGCGGCTTACGCTCGGGGACGGGGCAGGCATCAAGAGATCATCAGCCCGGCGGCGAGCCGCGACCAGGTCAGCCGCGCGGCGGCCTCGGGCCCGGCCCTGGTCCCCAGGCCAACTGGGATCACCAGCACTGCAGAGTTGTCACTATCTCGCCGGGAGGTGCGCGCTCATGAAGGAAACGGCGTCAGCTTCGCTGTCGGCTCTAGGTATCTGCCTTGAAGAGTATGACTACCCGTATCCTGTCCGGTTCCTGTCGGCAAGTAGTGACCTGCAGTCGGTCGCGATGGCGTATATGGATGTCCCGCCGAGCGCGGAGCCGAACGGGATGACGGTCGTGCTGGTGCACGGCAAGGCGTTCGGCTGTTATTACTTCCAGAACGTGATAGAGGCGCTGGCCGGGGCCGGGTACCGGGTGGTCGCGCCAGATCAGATCGGCTGGGGCAAGTCATCCAAGCCTGACATTCATTACAGCTTCCAGCTGCTGGCGGCCAATACCGCGGCGCTGCTGGATCATCTCGGCGTCGGGCCGGTCGCGGTGCTGGGCCACTCGACCGGCGGGATGACCGCGGTGCGCTTCACGCTGATGTATCCCGATCGCGTGACG
Organism: Streptosporangiaceae bacterium; assembly: GCA_030044595.1. Taxonomy (GTDB): domain Bacteria; phylum Actinomycetota; class Actinomycetes; order Streptosporangiales; family Streptosporangiaceae; genus Palsa-504. The sequence continues at coordinate 4,733 of JASHVM010000623.1, read as the reverse complement.
CACCTGGTCCTAGAGGATCCGCTGGGCCTGGCCGATTACCGGACCGATATTCCGCCGCAATCGGAGGAGACGCTTTACCAGCACGAATTGCACTGGACCGACCCGGCCACGATCCGCGGCTACGTGCAGGGATACTTCGTCAATCCCGACCCCAACGTATGGGAACCACTGGCGGACGTCCTGGTCCGGGTGACCCTCAGCGCCGAGTATCCGCGGTGGGCGCGGGCCGCGGCGCTCACCTTCCAGATGATCTACCAGCAGCCGGTCCGCTATGAGTATCAGCGGCTCGCGCCGCCGGTGCTGCTCGTCGTGGGAGCCGAAGACCACGTCGTTCCGCTCGGCCAATACGCCGCCCCGGCCGACGCCGCCCGGCTGGGCGACTTCGTAGCGCTTTCCGCGGCGGCCGCCCAGGATGTTCCCCGCTGCACGCGGGTGGTGGTGCCAGACTGCGGGCATATCCCGCACCTGGAGCATCCGAGCCAGTTCCTGGCCCAACTGCTGCCGTTCCTCGCGGGCTAGCGTGATCTTCCCCGGCCGCTGAAATTGACAGGCTCGTGACGGAGCCTGTCATGATCGGGGAAGGCTTCGCCGCCGCCCCGCATCAGTGGAGGGTGCCGCACCATGACGTTCCAGATCCGCCATCTGAGCCCGGCCGACTACCCGCTGGTGATCTCGGTCGTCGACCAATGGTGGGGCGGCCGTCCAATGGCGGGCAAGCTTCCGCGGCTCTTCTTCGAGCACTTCACCGACACCAGTTTCGCGGCTGAACGCGACGGCAGGCTGGCGGGTTTCCTGGCCGGTTTCATCTCCCAGTCCCGGCCTGGTGAGGCCTACATTCACTTTGTCGGCGTGGATCAGGCCGAGCGCGGCGGCGGCGCCGGCCGGCTGCTCTACGAGGCATTCTTCCGGGCCGCCGAGGCTCGCGGCTGCATCCTGGTCCGCGCGGTCACTTCCCCGGTGAACCGCGGCTCGGTCGCGTTTCACCAGCGGATGGGTTTTCAGCTGGAGCCCGGCGACGCAGAGGTCGACGGCATCCCGGTTTCCTCTGGCTATGACGGCCCGGGCAGCGACCGGGTGCGCTTCCTTCGGATCCTGCGCGGCCCTTGACTTTCTCCTCGTTTGTTTCAGCAGCGTAAGGGGCGACCCGGCGTGCTCTCCCAGAACGGCGACGCCGCGGCATCCTTCGCACCCGATCCGGCAGCCTCCTCACCGGATCGCCCCCGCCGGCCCAGAGGGCCAGTCTGTCGCTGGCCGGCTTCGGCGAGGCTGGTGTCGTGACCGCAGCAGGCGGTCTCGAATCGGGCGGCGCCACCACGCGGCCATTTTGTTGTTCCTCAGGTCTCGACTTCTAGCTGCGCCCGGTCGAGGATTATGATCCGGCCTCGTCCCAGCCGCAGCGTGCCACGCCGCTCTTCCTCCCTGAGAACCCGGTTCAGCGTCGGTCGGGTTGTCCCCGCGAGCTGCGCCAGCTCCTCCTGGGTAAGGTCGACCTCGATGACCTGCGAACCCCTGTCGTAGACCTGCGCGAGAGTGTCGAGGCGCCGCCGGATCCGCACCTCGACGGGAAGATGGAAAGCTTCCACCAGCTGAGCGTCGAGCCGCCGCACCGTCGCGGCCAGGCTCTTGACCAGGAACTCGGTGACCGAGGGATGCTGCCGCCGGAGTTCCGCGAAGTCGCGGCGGAACAGGGCCAGGGCTGCCACCGGCTCGACCGCCTGGACCGTGGCCGTCCGGTGCTCGTCGTCTCCGACAAGCGCGAGTTCTCCCACGGCCGAGCCGGGACCGAGCACGGCCACGGTTACCAGGGCGCCCTCAGGCGTGCTGATCCGCACCGCCACCTTCCCCCTCTCGACGAGGTAGACGCTCTCGGCACGTTCACCCTCGTGGAACAAGATCGCGCCCCGCGCCAGGCGTATACGGCGAGCGGAGCCGAGGATCCGGTCGACGCTTTCCGGGGCGAGACCGTCGAACAACGCCCACTGCATGCAGCCCTCCTTGCCTGGCGCCCTGGTCAGCGCGAGCGTACCGCCGCCGCCGGTAGCACGTCTTCGATCGTGTATGGCTAAGTTCACGAGGCCGTATCATCCCGGGCACGGACGCCTAGCCAGGCTCCGCCAGCTAAATGCAGAAGGGCCAGCTCAAGCGACCTCCGGTCCTTCGAGGCTACAGGTTCCGGCCCCCGTCTCCCGAGCCACCGGCCGCGAACACGTCAAGCGGCCGGCCCCGCGGTGCGCGAGGCCGCCGGGCCGCGTCAAAGACCGCCCCGCCAGGCTAATCCGGCGGGGCGGTCTTGGGCGTACAAGTCCTGCTGGTGCGGGTCAAGCCCCCATCAGCCACATGCCGGCCGAAGCCGGAAGGACGCGCTCAGCCTCTGTCAGGTCGGCCTGCGGGCCGGGCTGCGGGAAGCGGTTAGAGCGGGCCATGGCCCCTCCAGCGCTGGTCAGCTCATCATTGAGGTACCGGAAGGCGCGGAACGGGGCGGTCAGCCAATGGGTCAAGGAGCGGCGGGGCTGCGTGGTCGTCATGGCGATCACCTTTATCTGTACTGGGACCGGGTGCCGGACGGGCCGCCCCAGGGGGTCTGGGACTGAGACCGATCGTCCCGGATCACGGCGATTGCATCTGTGTCCCGCCCGACACAACTGGTGTGCGCCACGTCACATCCAGGGGTGCGATGATCAACGCCGGCCTTCTGGCCGGGGCGCCTGGTCCTGGTGCGGCGCGGGCGCGACCGGTCCGTCGCAGGGCAGCGGTCCGTCGCAGGGCAGCGGTCCGTCGCAGGGCAGCGGTCCGTCGCCCGACAGCGGTGGGGGAGGGCGCGAGACGGTCACAGAGGGCGGCGGCCCCAGGCCGCGATGGTGGCCTGGGACATGAACCGGAACCGGGGATCGCCGCACATCTCGACGACCTGATCGACTTCGGCCGCGGTGACCAGTCCCGAGTCGGCCAGTTCGTCCCGGAGCTGGGTCAAGGTGAGCTGCCAGACCCGTCCGCCGGGCTGGCCGCCCTGCCAGATGGCCAGCCGCCCCTGGCACCCGGTGTCCATCAGGCCTGCCTCGGCCAGGTCCCCGGCCAGACGTCGGCCGCGGAACGGGTCGAAGGCGTGCCGCTCGGCCAGCACGGCGTGATGGGCGTGGATGACCCGGGTAAAGAGCTCGCAGGCGGCCGGGCCCAGCCGCGGCTCGGGCGCGAGGGTCAGGAAGTCCATCTCTTCGATGTGCAGCCACCCGCCCGGCCTCAGGGCGGCGGCCATCCGGGCCAGCCCGGCCTGCGGGTCAGCTAGCCAGGCCAACAGCAGCCTGGCATGCACCAGGTCGAAGCCGGCCTCCGGGAGCGGGTCACCGACAATGTCGTGGACACGTACCTCCAGGCAAGGGTGATCCAGGCCGCGCAGAACGGTAATGTCCAGGTCGGTGGCCAGCACGAACCCCTCGGGGGCGACCCGCCCGGCCAGCCAGGCGGCGACCGAGCCGCCGCCCGCACCCACCTCCAGGCACCGCCACCCCGAACCGGCGCCGAGCGCCGCCAGCGCGGTGAAGGTCCCCTCGTCCAGTAGTTCGGCGAGCAGCCGCAGCCGCTCGGGCTGCACCGGCCGCTGGTTGCCGAACGCATACGTGCCGGGATCCGGGGCGACCGGGCCGCCGGTGCCAGCCCGAGCCGCGCCCGGGATGGCCTGGCCCGGACCGCCAGTGGCGCTGTTCATCGTGATGGCTCCGGTGCTCGATAACTGGCCGACGGCGAGGCAGGCCGCCGCCGGGGCGGTGAGGTGGGCCGTCAGAACTGCTCTCATCCCAGTCTTCGCGCGGCTGGCCATCACCCCGCGCCTGCTGGCCGACGTTACGGCCCGGGCCTGCCGCCGTCAAGGGGGCCGACTAAGCCGCTCGCCGGGGAGCGCCGGGCGGTCAAGAACAGCTCGATCAGCTCGCGGGTGGTGGTGGCGTCCTCCGCGGCCTTGTCGTCGCGCCACCGCCCGGTGAACCGGGGAAACCGCATGGCCAGCCCGGCGTCCGGCTCGATCTGGCCCCAGGCCGCGGGGTAGTTCGGCGACAGGGTGAGCTCGGCGGACAAGATCTCCAGCACCAGCTTGGGTTCGAACCACACGTCCGGTTCGGCGCGGGCGTCTACCCGGGAAGATTTCTCCGAACGGGCCACAGGTGCAAGCCGCCGGTGCAGGGCGGCCAGGTCGGCGTCGGTGAACCCGGCGCCGCACTTGGTCACCGCGCGGAACACGTCGCCGTCCGGGTCGTAGGCGGCCAGCAGCACAGCGCCGTAGACGCCGGTACGGCGCCCCCGCCCGGCGAACGCGCCGACGACCACCAGGTCGACGGTGTCGGACAGCTCGGTGCGGTAATCCCGCTTGAGCTTGATCCACTGCCAGCCGCGCGCGCCGGCCTGATACACCGAGCCGGGCCCGGTCGACTTGCACACCAGCCCCTCGCATCCGTCGGTGACCGCCTGCTGGAACGCCGCCTCCAGCCCGGCCGGGTCGGTGACCTCGGTGACCGTGGTCAGCCGCAGCCGGGGCGCGAGGGTGATCGCCGCGGCCAGAGCGGCCCGTCGCTCCGGGTACGGCAGCTGGGTCAGGTCCTGGCCGTCCGCGTACAGCAGCTCGAAGCAGAACAGCCCCACGGGCACATCCCGGACCGCCTGGTCGATGCCGTACTTGCGCCGCCGCAGCATGACCTCGCCGAACGGCCGTAGCTCGCCCGCGGCCGCGTCGAACGCGACGACCT
>JASHVM010000622.1:0-3335 GCA_030044595.1 Streptosporangiaceae bacterium | reverse complement strand
GACCCGTCCGGCGCGTTCATCGGGCATGACGCCAGCCCGAACATGGTGAAGAACTCGCTGGCCTACACGCTCACCCGGCTGGACACCGATTACGTCGACCTGTACCAGCCGGCCAGGCTCGACCCGCGGGTCCCGGTCGAGGACACGGTCGGGGCGGTCGCGGAGATGATCGAGGCGGGATTCGTCCGCTACCTCGGCTTGTCGGAGGTGGGGGCGGACACCATCCGCCGGGCGCACGCCGTCTATCCGGTGACCGAGCTGCAGATCGAGTACTCGCTGATGAGCCGGGGTATCGAGACGGCGATCCTGCCCACCGCGCGCGAGCTCGGCATCGGCGTAACGGCCTACGGGATACTGTCGCGCGGCCTGCTGAGCAGCGGCACCGCACGGCTCGCGTCCGATGACCCGCGCAGCCGCTTCCCGCGTTTTCGGGCCGAGAACCACGCGAGGAACCTGGAGCTGCTGGCCGCGCTCGAGGCCATCGCCGAACAGAAAGGGGTGACCGCCGCTCAGCTGGCCATCGCGTGGGTTGCCTCTCGCGGCGACGACATCATCCCGCTGATCGGGACCAAGCGCCGCGATAGGCTCGCCGAGGCGCTGCGCGCGCTGGACCTGACGCTCAGCGCGGACGATCTCGCCGCGATCGAGGCCGCGGTCCCCGCTGATGCGGTCGCGGGGGAGCGGTACGAGGCGTCGCAGATGGCCGCGCTGGACAGCGAGCGCTGAGCTTCGAGCTGTATTCGCCCGCCAGTCCTCCGAGCCGGGCGGGAGCGCCGTCCGCCGGTGCTCGAGGTCAGCCGTGGCGTCATGACCGTGCGGGTACTTCCCCCCGCGCGGTGCCAGCCTCGGGCGCGGGAACGTCCTCGGACGCAGCTTCGGCCGCAATGCCGCCTTCCGACGGGGAGCCGCTCCTGCCTGGCCGCAGCGTCCGGACCAGCCGCCGGGTCAGAAGCTGTCCCAGCAACACCACTGCTACCAGCAGCCCCGCCACGATTCCGTCAAGCCAGAAGTGATTAGCCGTCACTACCACCACCAGCAGCGTCAGCGCCGGGTAGCCCGCGGCCAGCCAGCGCCACCGGCTGCGCGAGACCGTGATCACCGCGATGGCGACGATCAGCGCCCAGCCGACGTGCACCGACGGCATGGCTGACAGCTGATCGGCGTCAAACCCGCCGCGAGAGCTGTACACGGACTCGCCGTACCGGACCGCGGTATCGACCAGACCGGTCGCCGGCAGCATGCGCGGCGGTGCTACCGGGATCAGCTGGATGAGCAAGCTGGCGAAGGTGAACAGGACCACCGTGGTCCGGATCCCGCGGTAGCGGTCCCGGTGCCGCGCGTACAGCCAGATCAAGCAGGCGCCCAAGACCGGGAAATGCCGGACGTCGTAATAGAAGTTGAACGCCTGCACGAGCAGCGGGTGCGGCAGGAAGATCCGCTGCACGCTGGTCTCGCTCGGCAGGTGCAGTATCCGCTCGGCACGCCACAGCCACCGGGCCCGGGACAGCGCCCCGCCGGGACCCAGCACCGTGAACGACCCGGCAAACTGCCACAGCCCGTACAGCCCGAACAGCAGCGCGGCCTCCCAGGCCACCCCGTCCGCCAGGCCCCAGCCGCTCGGGCGGCTCCGCGCCTGGCCCAGACGCCGCCACCGGACGGCCCGGGTCACCGCCGCGACGATCGCCAGGCAGCCCGCGATGGTCACCGCGTACTGCCAGGCGAGCATCGCATGCGGCAACGCTGTGCCCCCGAATCCTCAGCTGACCACCCAGCAACAACCGCGACAACCGGAGGATGGCCCCGTTTAGTCCCCGTTCAGGCCGTGTTCAGGCTGCGGCCCATCTCATGCTAACCGCCGGCCCGCGACAACCGGCTCAGCGCCTCAGCGCTTAACGGCTCAGCGGGCTCAGCGCCTCAGTGCTTAACGGCTCAGCTTCTGCCGTTGCGGCTGAGGCCGGAGGGGTCCGGCTCGCCTTGCGGCAGCGACACGTCCCCGGTCACGTCCGCGGCCAGCCGCACCCGATCCCCGTCGACCAGCCGGACCTCCACGCCGGGCAGCACCCGGTCGTCGTTGACGTAGGTGCCGTTGGTCGAGTTCTCGTCCTTGATCGAGGCGCGCCCGGCGTCGTCCACCTGGACCGTGGCGTGCCGCCTCGAGACGTTGTCGAAGCGGGCGAACGCGGCGGCGACGAGCGACTCGGCGGGGTCGCGGCCGAGCAGGACGGACGTTCCCGCCGGGATGTCCACGTTACCGGTGGGGAACGTGATCCTCATGACGACCGGCGAGATGCGCCTGCGCCCCCGCGCCAGCGGCTCACCGCAGGTCGAGCAGATCACGTCCGCCGGGTCTGGCACCGCGGTGCCACAGCGCGGGCAGGAAGCGATTGCCTCACTACCGGTCCTGAGGAACTTCTGGGAAATGGTCGGCGACGGCAGGTCATCGTCGAATCCGCTGGCGTGCGGCAGGTTAGCGCCGCACCGGAAGCAGATCAGATCCTCCGGCTGGACCTTGACGCCGCAGTCGGGGCAGCTCAGGCTGGCCATGGCTCGCTCTCATGTTGGGGTATCGGCCAGCGTTAGACTACCGCCGCGGATGACTGATTGCAGCGGCTCTGAAAGCTCGGAGGAGCCCGCACGGAGCTCGGGCCCTCTCCGCTGTGCGAAGGTGTCCATATGATCAGCTACCAGCTGGCGCCGGAGCAGCAGGACCTACGGGACTCCGTCGCCCAGTTCGCCCGCGAGTTGGTCGCGCCGGTCATCGCCGGCTACTACGAGCGCGGCGAGTTCCCCTACGACATCGTGGCCAGGATGGGCAAGCTCGGCCTGTTCGGGCTGCCGTTCCCCGAACAGTACGGCGGCATGGGCGGCGACTATTTCGCGCTCTGCCTCGCACTTGAGGAACTGGCCCGGGTGGATTCGTCGGTCGCGATCACCCTCGAGGCCGGGGTATCGCTCGGCGCCATGCCCATATACCGGTTCGGCAGCGATGAACAGCGGCGCCGATGGCTGCCTGAGCTGTGCGCGGGGGAGCGGCTGGCCGCCTTCGGCCTCACCGAGCCGGGCGGCGGCTCCGATATTCCCGGCGGCATGCGTACCACCGCCAGGCTAGAGAAGGGAGAAGGGGAGGCAGGCGGGGGGGAGTGGGTGGTGGACGGCGCCAAGGCGTTCATCACGAACTCGGGGACCTCGATCACGTCCCTGGTGACCGTGCTCGCCATCACCGGCCGGGATGAGCACGGCCGCAAGGAAATCTCTTCGATCATCGTCCCGAGCGGCACCGCCGGATTCGTCCCGGGTCCCGAGTACTCCAAGGTCGGGTGGTGTGCCTCCGACAC
>JASHVM010000621.1:0-2814 GCA_030044595.1 Streptosporangiaceae bacterium | reverse complement strand
TGCCCCGGTGATTGAGCGCCCAGCCGAATACGCCGGCCACCGCCAGGACGATGACGATGACCGCGCTGATGATCGCCGCCTTGGCCGAGGAACGGTCGGCGGCGGGCCGCCGGTAGGGGGCTGCGCCACGGGGCCGCCACTCCGGGTCGTCATCGGCCGGATACGGGCTGGCGGGCCCGTTCGGCCGGTGGCCGCGGTCGGCGGGCGCCCAGGATGAGGTGGTGGCGGGAGGCGGCGGGTCGGGCCGGGCCACGCTGGCCAGCGCCTCGGCCAGCATCGCCGGGGTGCTGAGCGCCGGGCCGTGCCGACTGGGTTGCTGGTACAGCGCCTGGCAGGTCAGGGCGTCGATGTTGGCCGGCACGGCCGCGGACACCTGCCGCGGCGTGCACGGCACCCCCTCGGTCTCGGGCGCGGGCGGTAGCCCGGCCGGCCCTGGCCCGGCCCCCCTTCCGGCCGGGTCAAGCGCTTCGGTCTCAGCAGGATCGTCGGTTCGGCCGGACTCCGCGACTGGATCGGGCTGCTGGGCCCCGGCAGGTTCCCCGGGGCTCGGCCAGTAGCCGGTCAGCGCCGCGTAGAGCAGGCTGGCCAGGCCGCGGGTATCGGCGAGCTCGGAGCTCTCGCCGTCACCCGGCGACTCCGAAGCCGCGCCCGCCAGGACGGCGTCTATGCCCAGCCCGGTAATCTTCACCCCGCCCCCGGCCGTCCAGTGCAGGCACGCCGGGTCCAGCCGCAGGTGCGCCAGCCCCGCGGCGTGCGCGCTGGCCAGGGCCTGCGCCGCGGCGGAAACCAGCGAGACCGCGCGCGGGGACTCGAGGGGGCCCTCAGCGAGCATGTCGAGCAGCGACTCGCCGGCCGGCCAGTCGGTCACCACGTAGGCCCCGTCGGCGTCTTCTACGTCGAATACCTGGGAGAAACGCGGGTCGGTGAGCCTGCTCGCGGCCCGGGCCGCGGCGATGGCCTCGGCTATCCTCGGGAAGTCCGCCGCGAACGTGAGCACGGTTATGGGACGGGCGAGGGTCTCGTCGGTGGCCTTCCAGTACGTCCAGCCGGTGCCCTCGCTCGTCTGGTCAACGAGGCGGTAGCGCCCCGCCAGCCGCGTTCCTGGTTCCGACGTGTAGGTGCTCATAGGTTGACATCCATGCTAATGCCGCCCGCTTTTCCCGCCGAACTTCGCCACGGCGGTCCTGGCCAGGAACCCGAACTCGGACACGCGCAGCGCCTTGGCGCAGAGCCCGTACAGCACGACCGCGCCGCCCCCGCCGATGATCGTGACCACCAGTCCGTAGGCCGCGCTGGGATCGGCGATGACGTGTCCCAGCCCGATCATCACGACGAGCGCGAAGATGGCGCCGGGGATGGTCGCCAGGTGCATCCGGGTGAGGCTCCGGGCGATCACCCGGCCGTCGAGGCTGCCGACCCTGCGCAGCAGCAGCGCCCACCCGGCGGTGGCCCCGACCAGGTTCGCGACCCCGTAAGCGACGGCCAGTCCGGCCACCACATCCAGGTGAGGCAGCATGGACAGCGCGATCAGGCTGCCGGCGATGCCGACGCACATCGTGAAAACGCCGACCACGGCGGCCATCCGGCTGTCCTGGAACGAGTAGAAGACCCGCAGCTGCAGCTGGGTGAGCATGTACGGCACCAGGCCCAGGGCGAACAGGCCGAAGACCTCGCCGATGTACCTGGCCTGCGCGGCGTGGTCGCTCCCGTAGGAGAACAGGAACTCGGCGATCGGCCCGCCGAGCACGAACAGGTAGATCGACGCGGGCACCACCAGCACGGACGCGAGCCGGACGCCGATCGAGAAGTCATCCCTGACCAGCGAATAGCGGCGCGCGGTGGCGTGCTCGCTCATCCGGGGCAGCAGCGCGGTGATGACGGAGATGCCGACGATGGCGTACGGCAGCTGGAACAGCTGCCAGGCGATGGAGTACGCGGAATAGCCGTTCGCGCCCGATGAGGCCTTGTTCGCGATGATCTGGACGACCAGGTAGCCGGCCCACTGGGTGATCACGTAGACCGACATCCAGCCGGCCATCCGGCCCATCTCGGATACCTCGCCCGGCCTGAACCCGAAGGCCGGATGCCACCTGAACCCGGCCCGGCGCAGCGACGGGACCAGCGCGATCGTCTGCGCGACGACGCCGACCGTGGTGCCGATCCCGAGCAGCCGCACGCCGAACGGCGAGATGTTCGACGGCTCCTTGCTCAAGCCGACCATGACCGCGTAGAGCGCGGTGACGGCGATCACGACCACGTTGTTGACCACGGGAGCCCACATCGGCGCCGCGAACCGGCCGCGGGTGTTCAGGATCGCGCCGATGAGCGAGCACATCCCGTAGAAGAAGATCTGCGGGATGAAGAAGTAGGCCCACACCACCATGAGGTTGTGCTCGGCGGCGGCCTGGCTGCCGACCGGACCGTGGATCGACGGCGCGTACAGGTCGACCAGCGGGCCTGCCGCCAGCGTGGCCAGCACCGTCACCACCAGCAGCGCCACCGCGCCGAGGGTGAACAGCCGCTGCGCGTACGCCTCGCCGTGATCGGGATCGCGCTTGGCCGCCTTGACCAGCAGCGGTACCACGACGCTGGTGAAGATGCCGCCGAGCATCAGGTAGTAGACGGTGTTCGGCAGGGTGTTGGCGTTGTTGTACGCGTCGCCCAGGTAAGTGGTGCCGACCGCGTATACCAGGACCAGGGTGCGCACGAAGCCGGTGCCCCGGGATACCAGGGTGCCCGCCGCCATGCCGGCGCTGGACCTGATCAGGTTGGATCGCGGCCTCGCGGGCTGCGCCGGCGCGCGGGACTGGCGCG
>JASHVM010000620.1:0-4072 GCA_030044595.1 Streptosporangiaceae bacterium | reverse complement strand
AGCCGGCAGGGGACCCCCCTGGCCAAGGACGTCTGGATGGCCGGCATCGGCCTCGGCCTGGTCATCGACGACCTCACCGACCGCACCGGAAAAGGCGCCTCGAGGTGAGACAAAGGGGGAGAGCGCGACGGCATCGTCAGGACAGTTGACCTTATCGGCGTTGCGGGCGCTGCTGCAGGACGGGGAAGGCCGCCGGCACCTTCCACGGCGGTAGAGGAGCGTCCCGGTATCCGGGCGTGCCAGTCGCGGGGGGTGCGGATCCAGGTAATGGCTGTCGCCGCTGCTCTGGCGGGGCTGAGACGACCATCGTGGCTGCCGACCGCCGGTGGGTCGTCATGGGTGCCGCGCTGGCGGCAGTGACGGTCCTGGGATGGCGCAGGCGCATTTCGCCGTGGGGAGCCTGGATGCGCGGGCCGCGTTGGGGCTGCACGGTCAACGATGGCCGTTGTGCTTGAAACCGGTCATGGGACCGGCAGGCCGGTGCGCGGCGGCGCCTGGCAGCGCACAAGAGCTAGCTGAGCGCTGATTGGGTCTTTGGCGTTCTGCGGCGCCGCAGGCGCCGCCTTGATCTCTATTTACGCCCCTATTCGGCACGCGCCGCAGTGGCAGCGTGTCCTGTCCCGGTAGGCGCCTGACAGCCACAGCGGCACCGTGTCCTCCGTCGGTGGATGCGCAGCAGTCGTCCGCCAACAGATCCGCGACACATTGGGGGCGTAGGCTGCTGTACGCGCGCACCAGGTCACCGGGGCTCTTGCGTCCCGCGGCACCGGATGCGCGCGGACCGTCCATCCGATCAGAGCGAGGAGATCAGAAATGGCTGATCCCACCATTGTTCTCATCCACGGCGCGTTCGCTGACGCATCCGGCTTCCGTGGCCTGTATAACGAGCTCCTCGGCGAAGACGTGACGGTCGTCGCTCCGCCGAACCCGCTACGCGGCCTAACCGGCGGCGACGGTAACTACCTCAAGGCCGTGATTGCTGAGATCAACGGGCCGGTCCTGCTGGTCGGTCATTCCTACGGCGGTTCGGTCATCACAGCGGCCGGGACAGCTGACAACGTCGTCGGCCTCGTCTATATCTCCGGTTTCGCTCCGGACGAGGGCGAGAACCTGGCCGACCTGCAGTCGAAGTTCCCCGCGCCGGGGGCCATCCCCTACTTCAGGCAGCACCCGTTGCCTGACGGCGGCAACGAGTTCACGCTCGCGCCTGAGGGTTTTCACGAGTCATTCTGCGCCGACATCCCGGCCGACGACGCCGCGTTCTACGCGATCACCCAGCGACCTCTCGCCGGTGTTGCGCTCACCGAGGCCGCGCCGACCCCGGCGTGGCGCAGCCGCCCATCCTGGGCGGTGTTCGGGACCGCCGACAGGTGCATTGACCCCGGCGTCCACCGCTTCAGCTACGACCGCATGGGCGCGACGGCGACCGAGATCGAAGGGGCTTCGCACGTGGTCATGATCTCCCACCCCAAGGAAGTCGCGCAGGTCGTCATGACCGCAGTCCGCACCCTGCGCTAATACAGGTCGCGGTCGTGTGCAGGCGCCGGTCGACGAATTGACAGCGCGCTGACGGATCCACGCTCTTCCCGTCGTCGCCAGATCGGTGCGTTCAGCTTCCGACCGCGCCCGCTTGGGTTCCTGACAGGTCGCAAGTGGCCTTCTACCTGGCGCGCTCGGAACGGCGCTGACCCTCGATCGCGTGGCAGCAGCGGTCCGGCTTGTGCGTTGGCGGGTTCCAACTCGTGCTTCTTGCGGTGACAGTCACGCTTGATGCTAAAGGGGCGGGCACGTACACTCACCGGGCCATCCCCGGATCTGATTCCCAACCTCGACTCTTGCACCTGATGGGCCGAGCGGTAACGTTCCCGGAACGGTCCGGGCCTAGCGTGTGCCCCATGAAGCAGGCGCAGACACCGGTGCCGGCAGCGGTAGTGGGCCGCCGCTTCCGCCTGGCGTCACCCGCGACCGCGCTGGTCGCGGGCGGCCTGCTGCTGGCCCTGCTGATCGCTGACTTGCCCCTGGCCAGGCTCGCGCACCAGAGCGTGAACTCCGGTGGCGGCTCCCTGCCGGTCTGGGTCTCGGCCGGGTTCGCGGTGGTGGGTTTGGTGGTGGCGTGGCGGAAACCGCGTAACCCGCTGGGCTGGGTCATCCTGGCCATGGCGGGGTGCCTCGTGCTCAGCCAGGATGCCAGCTTCTACATGGTGGCCGACTACCGGCTTCATCACGGCGGGCTGCCGCTGGGCTGGGTGGCGTTGTTCGCGCAGCCCGGCTGGGCTCCCGGGCTGGTGCTTTTGGCGCTGGTGTTCCTGCTGTTTCCCGATGGTCGGCCGCCGTCGCCGCGCTGGCGGTGGGTGCTGTGGGTCACTATGGCCGTGGGCACGGTGTGGATCGCCAGCACGTTCGCCTTGACGGTGAGTGCCATCATCGACCACCGCCTGCAGGTCGATCCCGCCGGGAACCTCGCGGTCTTGGACAACGGCCCCCGTAACGCGGCGTGGTGGAACGCAGTGACGCTCGTGGCCTCCCTCGTGGCGGCGGTGAGCTGGCTGGCCTCGCTCGGCAGCCAGGTGCTCAGCTACCGCCGCTCCTTCGGGGAACGCCGCCAGCAGCTCAAGTGGCTGCTGACCGGATCGGCAATCACCGGCGTATGCCTCGGGATCTCCTTCTCCACCCCACACCCGGCCGGTTCGGTGAACGTCGTCAGCGCCATCGTCCTCGCCGGGTTCCTTGCGCTCCCGCTGAGCATCGGCGTGGCCATCTTGAAGTACCGGCTGTTCGACATCGACCGGGTCGTGTCCCGGACGCTGGCCTACGCGATCGTGACGGGCCTGCTGGTCGGGACCTACGCGGGGATCGTGCTGCTGGCCACCCACGTAGTATCGATCAAGACGCCGGTCGCGGTGGCCGTCTCGACCCTGGCCGCGGCGGCGCTGTTCAATCCGCTGCGGCACCGGGTGCAGCGAGCGGTGGACCGGCGGTTCAACCGGGCCCGGTACGACGCGGACCGCACCGTGGCGGCATTCGCGGCCCGCCTCAACGACGCGGTGGAGCTGGACTCGATCCGGGCCGACCTAGCGAATACCGCGTGCCAAGCCCTGGAACCGGCCCACGTCTCGGTGTGGATAAACGACCGCGGGTAACGCTGGTTTTTGCCGTCCCGCTTTCCTCGTTCTTTTTGTCCGGCCGCCAGGATCCTTGGAACCGATGCCTAGGTGCCTTCCACCGCCCGCACCAGCCGCGGACCCGGGGCATGCTCGCGCGCCCAGGCCCGCAGCATCGCGTAGCCCCGCGGGGCGGCCCTGACGGTGATCGTGGCCGCCTTCCGGCCCAGATGGTCAACCAAGCAGGCCGTATGTGTGACTGGCTGCCGACGCTGTATATCCTGCCGACCTGGCGGGCTGTGCCTCTCGACCGGATCGCCTTCGAGGGCCTGACTCAAGACCTTGGTCGATGACGACATCGTCTGGCACGCCGGAGGATCCAACCAGCTCGCCGGCGACTACCGCGGCTTCCAGGAGATCCTGGGCTTCTTCGGCAAAGTGATGGAGCTGACCGGTGGGACCTTCCGTATAGAGGTCCACGACGTCCTGGCCAACGACACGCACGGCGTCGTGCTGGCGACCTTCCATGCCGAGCGGGACGGGCAGACGGTGGCGCTCCGGGCGGCCGACATCTGGCATCTCGCAGACGGTAAGGCTACGGAACACTGGTCATTCTTTGAGGACCAGGCCGCCGTTGACAAGCTCTTCAGCTGACCCGCGCGGCCACGGCTGGGCTTGCACTGGTCGGCTCTGGACTGGCAGGCCGGGATGCTGGCCGTGACGCAGCGTGAGGCAGATCGAGGATCGTGATACCTCGTCGGGTCACTGGGCCCGGGCGCACGGATCTCGTGGCAGGGCCCTGATAGATCGCTTCTGCCAGGTGATCTGCGGCAGTGGCCCGTGTTCGGCCATTTTGGTGCGACGTTTCCGCCGTCGGATGATGCGCAACACGCACGTGTGCCTTGCTCGGCCGCGGCGTTGTCTGCCAGCCTGAATGATGCCGGGAGGGGCTCGGCAGAGCCACTAACCCG
>JASHVM010000067.1:0-3452 GCA_030044595.1 Streptosporangiaceae bacterium | reverse complement strand
GCCCGGCCTGCTGCCGGTCGGCCGGCCGGTCACCGACGCTGACGCCCGCGCCCAGGTGGCCAGGATCTGGGGCAAGAGCTCACTGCCCGCCCGGCCGGGCCGGGACACGACCCGGATACTCGCCGCGGCCGCCGCGGAAGAACTCGGCGCCCTGGTGGTGGCCGGCGTCGACCTGGCGGACCTGCCCGATCCCCGCGTCGCGCGGTACGCGCTGGCCAGAACGCCCTTCATCGTCAGCCTGGAGCTGCGGGCCAGCGCGGTCACCGACCGCGCCGACGTGGTGTTCCCGGTCGCGGCCGTGGCGGAGAAGCCCGGTACGTTCGTCAACTGGGAGGGCCGCGGCGGCTCGTTCGGCCCGGCGCTGGCGGTTCCCGAGGTACGCACCGACCTGTACGTCCTGGGCGCGATCGCCGACCAGATGGACGTGCACCTGGGCCTGCCCGACACCGCGGCCGCGCGGGCCGAGCTCGCCGCGCTCGGCACCTGGCGGGGCGCCCGTCCCGAGCCGCCCGCGGCGAGCGGCGTCGGCGCCGAGCCCGGCACGGAACTGACACGCCGGGCGCACGGGTCCGGGGTTCTCGACGTCCAGCTGGCGACCTGGCATCAGCTGCTGGACAGCGGGCGGATGCAGGACGGCGAGCCGTCGCTGGCGGGGACGGCCAGGCCCGTGGTGGCCAGGTTGTCCGCGGCGACCGCCGCCGAAGCCGGCGTGGCCGACGGCGATAAGGTGACCGTGGCCACCGACCGCGGCTCGGTGACCGTCCCGCTCGAGGTGGTGCCGATGGCCGACCGCGTGGTCTGGCTCCCGGCGGCGGGACTGGCCCGGGCGGGCGCCCGGCCGGAGAACCCGCCGGATCCCGGCGGCCAGGATCCCTCCGCCCGGACCGGCTCCACCTTGCGCGCCGAACTCGGCGCGGGGCACGGCGCCACGGTCACGCTGAGGAGGCCGGAATGACAGACCACGGGGCGCTGCACCACGTGCTGGCCGCGCCGGCGCCTCCGCCGAACCCGACGCTGCTCGACTTCTACCCGCTCATCTGGTGGATGGTGCTGCTGAAGGTCGCGGTTGTCTTCATCTTCCTGCTGCTCACGACCATGTTCATGATCTGGGCCGAACGCCGCGTCATCGGCCGGATGCAGAACCGGCCCGGCCCGAACCGGGCCGGACCGTTCGGCCTGCTGCAGCCCATCGCGGACGCGCTCAAGCTGCCGCTGAAGGAAGACATCATCCCCACCGGCGCGGACAAGATGATCTTCATCGTCGCGCCCATCTTGTCGGCGGCGGTGGCCTTCGTCGGGTTCTCGATCATCCCGGTCGGCCCGGAAGTGTCGATCTTCCACCACTACACCCCGCTGCAGCTCGCCGACCTGCCGGTGGCCGTGCTGCTGGTGCTGGCGATGAGCTCGATCGGCGTGTACGGGATCGTGCTGGCCGGCTGGGCTTCCGGCTCGCCCTACTCGCTGCTCGGCGCGCTGCGCTCGGCCGCGCAGGTGATCAGCTACGAGATCGCGATGGGGCTCGCCTTCGTGGCCGTGTTCCTGTACGCGGGCTCGCTGTCCACCACCGCGATCGTGACCGCCCAGCAGCACCAGTGGTACGCGTGGGCGCTGCCGGTCTCGTTCGTGGTGTACCTGTTCACGATGGTCGGCGAGACCAACCGGCTGCCGTTCGACCTGCCCGAGGGCGAAGGCGAGCTGGTGGCCGGCTACCACACCGAGTACTCGTCGATGAAGTTCGCGATGTTCTACCTGGCCGAGTACATCAACATGACCACGGTCGCCGCGCTGGCGACCACGCTGTTCCTCGGCGGCTGGCGCGCGCCGTGGCCGATATCGCTGTGGTCCAGCGCGAACGTCGGCTGGTGGCCGGTGCTGTGGTTCTTGATCAAGGTCTTCATCCTGCTGTTCTGCTACATCTGGCTGCGCGGCACGCTGCCCAGGGTCCGGTACGACCAGCTCATGGCGATCGGCTGGAAGGTCCTGATCCCGGTCTCCATCATCTGGATCCTGCTGGTCGCGACCGTGCGCGCGTGGCGGCTGGACACCCACAGCACCGCCCCGTACGTCGTCTTCGGCTTCGTCATCGTGCTCATCCTGGGCCTGCTCGCGCTGTGGGAAATCGGCGCGGAGCAGCGCGCGGCCAGGTTCGCGGCGGCCGAGACCGCCGACGTCAGCGAGGCCGGCCACGACGTGGCCATCGGCCCGGACACGCATTTCCCGGTGCCGCCGCTGGACTTGCCGCACTATCACGGCGCCGGCCTTGACCAGGAAACCTCCACCAGGGAGGTCACAGGTGCTTGATTTCCTCAACCCGATCAAGGGGTTCGGGGTCACCTTCCACGAGATGTTCAGGAAGGTCGAGACCGTCGAGTACCCCGAGGTGAAGAAACCGACCGCGCCGCGGTACCACGGCCACCACCAGCTCAACCGGTGGCCGGACGGGCTGGAGAAGTGCATCGGCTGCGAGCTGTGCGCGTGGGCCTGCCCGGCGGACGCCATCTACGTCGAGGGCCGGGACAACACCGACGAGGCCAGGTTCTCCCCCGGCGAGCGGTACGGGCACGTCTACCAGATCAACTACCTGCGCTGCATCTTGTGCGGCATGTGCATCGAGGCCTGCCCGACTCGCGCGCTGACCATGACCAACGAGTACGAGATCGCCGACGACGACCGGGAAAAGCTGATCTGGACCAAGGAGCAGCTGCTCGTGCCGCTGCGGCCGGGCATGGAGGCCCCGCCGCATCCGATGCGGCTCGGCGACGACGAGAAGGACTACTACCGTCTCGGCGCGGCGGGCGTGACCGCCGGACCGCGCGCGCCCGGGATGGCGGGTCCCGGCGGGCCGTCCGGCCCCGCGGTGTTCGCGACCGAGCCGGATGATTCGCTGACCTGGGCGCCGGAACTGCGCAAAGCCGAGCATGAGGCGGACCGGGAGGAGGAAGGTGGGGACCGATGACACACGCCCTCGCCGCGGCCCCCGCGAACGGCACCAACACCGACGCCATCGCCCGGGAAACCCTGTTCTGGATCCTCGCCGTCCTGTCCGTGGGCGCGGCGCTGGCCATGATCCTGGTCCGGCGGGCGGTGCACTGCGCCATCATGCTCGCCGTGGTGATGCTCTGCCTGGCCACCATGTACGCGATGCAGGGCGCGCCGTTCCTCGCGTTCGTGCAGATCATCGTCTACACCGGCGCCGTCCTCATGCTGTTCCTGTTCGTGCTCATGCTGATCGGCATCAGCTCCGGCGACTCGGTGGTGGAGACGATCAAGGGGCAGCGGCTGGCCGCCGGCCTGGCCGCGATCGGCCTGCTCGTGATCCTGGCGCTCGCCATCGGGCACGCCGCGATCGGGCCGGCCGCCCGTCCCACCGCCGCGTTCGGGGCGACCAACCTGACCGGCCTGTCCACCTTGATCTTCACCACCTACGTGTTCCCGTTCGAGGTCACCGGCGC
>JASHVM010000619.1:0-3573 GCA_030044595.1 Streptosporangiaceae bacterium | reverse complement strand
ATCATCTTGTTCATGGGCGCCGTCTCCGGCGCGCATCTCAACCCCGCCGTCAGCATCGCCTTCGCGCTGCGCGGTGACTTCCCCTGGAAGCGGGTGCCCTGGTATATCGTGGCCCAGTTCCTGGGCGCCATCTTGGCCACGCTGCTGCTGTGGGCGCTGATCGGCAAGCAGGGCAGCGCGGGCTTGACCCTGCCGGGTCACGGCATCTCCACCGCCACCGCGCTGGTCTGGGAACTGGTCCTGACTACCGGGCTGGTGAGCGTGATCTTGGGCACCGCGTCCGGCGCGCAGCAGCTCGGGGCGATAGCCGCGCTCGGCGTGGGCAGCTACATCGCCCTGGCCGGGCTGTGGGGCTCTCCGGTCAGCGGGGCATCGATGAACCCGGCCCGGTCGCTGGGACCCGCCCTGGTGCTGGACGACTGGACCTCGTGGTGGGCGTACCTCATCGGCCCCGTCGCGGGCGGGCTTATCGCCGTCGGCATCGCCTATTTGCTCAGAGGCCGCGGCGGCGGCATGGCCGCACGCGAGGCCGCGGCGGGCACGCTGGGCAGCCGCTGGAACCCCGGGCGCTACGGCGGCCGCAGCCGGGACTGAACCGACCGCCCCCGCCACTGTCCGTTAGGAAAATAGATTTTTAAAATTACTCCTAACGGCCGTGGTATCCCGCGTCGCGCCCTGCCTGCCGTCCAGCGCGGGCGCCGCCGCCCGGGGACAGGTGCGGAGGACGGCGGGCCGGTGAGCCGGCCGTCCCGGCGGGCAGGCCGGTAGCCGCCCGGCCCCGGCTGGACGCTGCTATTGTCATCGCCCGCGCGGAACAGGCACCATGTGCGAGTGATCGCTGTACCGGGAGCGAATCCCGTACCGGGTACCCGCACGTGAACCGGGAGATGACCGGGCTATGGTCCGCTGCCCTCGGCGCCGCGGGTACCGTCATCCGCTACGGCCACTGGGGCCGCCCGGCGCTGGCGTTTCCCACCGAGCGGGGCCGGGCCGCCGATTTCGAGAACAACGGGATGGTCGCCGCGGTAGCCGACCTCATCGAGGCGGGCCGGCTGAAGCTGTACTGCGTGGACAGCTACGACGCCGCGTCGTGGTCCGATCACGCGATCCCGGTCGAGGAGCGCGCGCGCCGGCATGGCCGGTACGAGTCGTGGATCACCGGGGACGTCGTACCGTGGATCTACCGGGACTGCGGCGGCCCGGCCGAGGTGATCACCCTCGGATGCAGCATGGGGGCCTTCCACGCGGCCAACTTCGCGCTCAAGCGGGCTGACCTGTTTCCGCTCGCGCTGTGCTTCTCCGGCCACTACGACCCCGCCGCGCGGAACGGGTGGGGCGAGCGGGGCAACGAGGCGTACTTCAACAACCCCATGGACTATGCCGGCCACCTGAACGGCGACCATCTCGAATGGCTGCGCGGCCAGGTCAGCCTGCTGCTCGTCTGCGGGCAGGGCCAGTGGGAGGACACCACCGGGACGCTGCAGAGCACCAAGCAGTTCGCCGCGCTGCTCGCCGACAAGGGCATCCGGCACGAACTTGACCTCTGGGGGGACGACGTACCCCACGACTGGCCGTCCTGGCGCGCCCAGGTGGCCCATCATATGCCGCGATTCTGCTGAGACGGGAGCCTTCATTGACCGCCACCAGGCACCTGATCGGGTTGCTGCTCGGTACCGAGGAGGACTGGCCCACCGCGTTCGAGGAGATCTTGCGCCGGCTGGGGCCGGTTGACGGCCCGGACGGCAGCACGCACGCCTTCGACTGCGAGCGGATCACCATCGAGCCGTTCAGCCTGCGCGACCGGCCGCGTTACAACCTGGTCATCGACCGGCTGGCGTACTGGTACTACCATCCCAGGGAATGGCTGAAGAAGGTCGCGATGATGGATGGCGTGTACCTGCTGAACAGCCCGTTCACCTTCCAGTCGATGGAAAAGCACGCCGCCTACTGCGCGATGATGCGCCTCGGGCTCAAGGTGCCCGAGACGGTGCTGGTCCCGTACAAGCATCCGGTCGACAACGCTCGCTACGCCTATACCGCCAGCCGCTACAACCAGCCGTTCGACCTGGACGCCATCGCGGAACGGATCGGCTATCCGTTGTTCATGAAGCCCTACGACGGCGGCGCCTGGCGCGGCGTCTCGCGGATCAACAACCCCGGCGAGCTGCACGCCGCCTACGACGCCAGCGGCGAGATGCTCATGCACCTGCAGAAGGCCATCGACTATGACGTCTTCGCCCGCTCGCTGTCCATCGGCGCCGAGACGATGGTCATGCGGTTCCAGCCGGATGAGCCCATGCACCGGCGCTACGCGGTCCAGCACGGCTTCTTGTCCCCGCAGGTCGGCGCCGAGGTGCTGACCATCGGAAAGCTGGTCAACGCGTTCTTCAGGTGGGAGTTCAACTCGTGCGAGACCCTGGTCGCCGGCGAGGAGGTCTATCCCATCGACTACGCCAACGCGTGCCCGGACGTCTCCCTGACCAGCCTCCACTACTACTTCCCTTGGGCCATGAAGGCCCTGGTCAGGTGGTGCGTCTTCGCCCTGGTGACCAATAGGCGGCCCCAGCTCGACCTGGAGACCGACCGGTACTTCGCGGTCGCGGACGAGCCCGGGATGTCGTACCGGGAAAAGCTGGACGTGTACCGGGATCTCGCCAACGCGTACTTCGACATGGACCGCTACCGGGATTTCTGCGTGGGCACGCTTGCACGCCTGGACCAGATAGTCCTGGACTGGGTGGCCGGGCCCGACTTCGACCGGCTCCTGGTCCAGACGGTCCGGTCGGTCTACCCGTCGCACGAGCAAGACCAGTTCATCGCGCACCTGCGCGGGCTGCTCGGCCTGTGGGTTCACGACGAGAGCGCCCGGCTGGCGCGCGCCTGATCCGAGCGCCCGCTAGCGCCGGTGCTGGGTCGCATGCCAATGTGTAGAGCAGGGAATATGGGCCGTTTATCCAGTTGAGCGGAGGCCTCCATGGGCCGTGACATCCAGGCGGTCAAGATCAGCGGCGAGGACCGGCGGAAGTACCGGGACAAGGTACGCCGCTCGCTGGACGTATTCGCCCGTATGCTGCGCGAGCGCCGGTTCGACGACCATCCTTCGATGGTGGGCCAGGAGATCGAGCTGAACCTGGTCGACGAGCACGGGATGCCCTCCATGCGCAACGCCGACGTGCTCAAGGTGATCGCCGATCCGGCCTGGGCCACCGAGGTCGGGCAGTTCAACCTCGAGATCAACGTGCCGCCCCGCCAGCTTGCCGGTGACGCGCTGGCCGACTTGGAGCAGGAGGTCCGCGCCGATCTCAACGCGGCCGATGCGAAGGCCCGCGCGATCGGCAACTACCTGGTCATGATCGGCATCTTGCCGACGTTGGCCGAGCACGACGTGCACGAGGAGGCGATGTCGGCCAACGAACGCTACCGGGTGCTCAACGAGCAGATCTTCGCGGCCCGCGGGGAAGACATGGAGATCGCGATCGACGGCTCCGAGCATCTCCTCACCCACTGCGACAGCATCACGCCCGAAGCCGCCTGCACCAGCGTCCAGCTGCATACCCAGGTCAGCCCGGACGC
>JASHVM010000618.1:0-4570 GCA_030044595.1 Streptosporangiaceae bacterium | reverse complement strand
GCGGTCGGCCGGGTCAGCGCCGCCGCCAGGCCGATGCAGGCGAACACCGCGAGCCCCCATAGCCCGAACGCCAGCCGCCGCACCGCCAGGATCCCGATCACCGCCGCGAACACGGCAAGAAGTATCAGGATGCCGCCCAGCAGGACGTTCTTGTCGTTGACGCCGAACGTCGAGATCGCGAAGTTCTTGACGGGCTCGGGTGTGAGATCGATGGCAGCCTGGCCGACCGCCAGCACCGGTGAGCTCTGCGGGACGGTGAGGCCGGCGCCGAGCTGCGCGATGCCGATCGCGACCGCCGCGGCGAGCAGCCCGGCCACGGCCCCGGCGAGCGCGCTCGGGTGCCGAGGCTGATCGTCGGCGGCGGGCGTTTGTGTCATGGCGGCGGGACTCGCAGGTGGATGCTGTCTCCCACGTTACCCGCCGGGCGTCCTTCGCCGGCCGGGCAATTGTTTCGCTCTGATTACCACTAATCCTCAAAGATCCAGCGCGTGGGCGAGCCGGTGAAGTCACCCGCCCGCAGGCTGAATACCCGGCGCGGCCGGACGCCGACGGTCGCGTTCTTGGCCGGATCGAGGAAGTCGACCCCGAAGTCCGTCCGGTACTTGGCGTTCATCAGGTCGACCACCCGTTGCAGCACGGCCGGCTCGGTCGAGATCCGCGCGATGCCTTCGATGATCACGGGGTCCGAGGCGTCCTCGGTGGTGACGCAGCAGCGCGGGTCGGCGGCCAGGTTGCGCACCTTGCGGGAGCCCGTGCTGCTCGTGAACCACAGCGTGCTGTCGTCCCACATGCCCCAGACCGGCATGACGTGCGGCCGTCCGTCCGGCCAGACCGTGGCGACCCAGTAGTTCCGTGCCGCGGTCAGTCGCTCCGCGGCCCAGGACCAGTGCAGGAGCCCGCTTCCCTCCGCTGGTCCGGAGATGCCGTACCCAGGCATGTAGGGCCGGCTAACCCGAGGGATCTCCATGGCGAAGGGTCTACCACGCATTCTGCTTGCCCGGGGGATAACCCCGGAACGTCCGATCACTCGCCGGGGCGACTAACGTTGGGACCCGTGAAGGCATCACCACAGAGCCAGCTCCGCCTGCTCGAACTGGCCGACCTGGACGCCGAGCTCGCCCGTCTCGACCATCGTCGGCACAGCCTGCCCGAAGCCGCCGAGCTCGCCCGCCTCGAGGCACGGGCCGGCGAGCTCAAGGACGCCCTGGTCGTGACCGAGACCGAGCTCGGCGACCTGGCCAGGGAGCAGGGCCGGGCTGAGCGCGACGTCGACCAGGTCCGGACCAGGATCGACAGGGACCGCGCCCGGCTGGACGCAGGGCAGGTTTCCGCCGCCCGCGAGCTGGCCAGCCTGCAGGCGGAAATCGAGTCGTTGCGCCGCAGGCAAGGCGACCTCGAGGAAGTCGTGCTCGAGCTGATGGAGCGCAGGGAGGAGCTGGTCAGCGGGCGCGACGAGCTCATCACCGAACGGGACAGCCTGGGCAGCGAGATAGCCGAGGTAGCAGCCCGGCGCGACGCGGCGGTGAAGGACATCGACGAACACGAGGCCAAGGCCTCTGACCACCGCGCCAGCGTGGCCGGCGAGGTGCCCGCTGACCTGCTCAAGCTGTATGAGCAGATCCGTGACTCCCGCGGCGTCGGCGCGGCCGCGTTGCGCCGCGGCCGGTGCGAGGGCTGCCATCTGACCCTCAACACGGTCGACCTGAACCAGATCAGGGCGTCGGCGCCGGACGAAGTGCTCAGGTGCGAGGAGTGCAGGCGGATTCTCGTCCGCACGCCCGAGTCCGGTCTCTAGGTGCGCGCCGGGACCAGCTGGACGTCCGCCGCGGGCGAACCCGCGGTTACCGTGCTGCTCCGGCACGGCCAGACGCCGATGTCGGTGCAGAGACGGTACGCCGGCCGGACCGATGTGCCGCTCACCGACCTCGGCGTCCAGCAAGCCGCCGCGGCGGCCAAGCGGCTGGCATCGGCCGACCTCACGCTCATCGTGACGTCACCGCTGCTGCGAGCCGTCCGCACCGCCGGTGAAGTGGCCGCGGTGACCGGTGCCCAGGTGGTGACGGACGAAGGTTTCCGGGAAACCGACTTCGGCGCCTGGGAGGGCCTCACGTTCGCGGAGGTCCGGGAGCGCTGGGCGGACGAATTGCGGGCGTGGCTGGCCGACCCGGCCGTAGCGCCGCCCGGCGGGGAAAGCTTCGCCGAGGTCAGCACCAGGGTTACCGGCGCGCTGCACCGCGCGCTGGCCGGCCGGGAAGGCCAGGCGATCCTCGTTGTCAGCCACGTCACGCCGATCAAGACGCTGGTCGCCGCGGCGCTGCTCGCCCCGCCGGCCGCCTTGTACCGGATGCACCTGGACGTAGCGGCGCTGTCGGAGATCGATTGGTACCCTGACGGCCCGGCTGTGCTGCGGTCCTTCAATGACACCGCGCACCTGTACGACTGAAAACCTTTCGGCCCGAACGGGCCGTGGTTGCACCCTCCGGCCAGGCTTGCGAGCGCCGGACGGCGACTTCTCATAAACTCCACTGCCATGAGAGATCGTGGGCGGCTGACCGCTCCTGGCGGCTTGCTGGACGGAGCGATGCTCGCGCCGGAGCCCGGGATGCTCACGTCACCACCTCAAGACCTGGCCCAGCTGGCCGCCGAGTACGGGCTGCGGCCGAGTTCCGCGCGCCCCGACCTGATCAGCTACCTGCGCCTGCTCTGGCAGCGGCGGCACTTCATCACGGCCTACGCCACCGCCCGCAACGTATCGATGTACACCGAGGCCAGGCTCGGCCAGCTCTGGCAGGTACTGACGCCGCTGCTCAACTCGGCCGTCTACTACCTGATCTTCGGGATCATCTTCGAGGCCAACCGAGGCATCGAGCACTACCTCGCGTTCCTGGTCATCGGCGTCTTCATCTTCTCCTTCACCGAGCGGTCGATCGTGGTCGGCTCCACCGTAATGCGGGCCAACATCGCGCTGATCCGGGCGCTGTACTTCCCGCGGGCCAGCCTGCCGCTCGCGTACGTGCTGGTCGAGTTCCAGCAGCTGGCGCTGTCCATGCTCGTGGTGTTCGTCATCGTGCTCGGCAGCGGTGAACCGCTCACCTGGTACTGGCTGTTCCTGGCGCCGGCGCTGGTTCTGCAAGGAATGTTCAACGTGGGCGCCGCGCTGCTCATGGCCCGGCTGGGCGCGGGGGCCCAGGACTTCAGCGAACTGATCCCGTTCCTGACCCGGGTCTGGCGGTACTTCTGCGGCGTCATGTACAGCGTCACCTCGCTTCCTTCTTACGCCACGCTGCCGGCGTGGGCGAAAGACCTCATCTCCTTGAACCCAGCGGCGGTTTACATCTCGCTGGCCAGGTACGCGCTCATGGCTACCATGCGAACCGACGCGCCCGGCGCGAAGCCGTACAACGCCGCGGCGTGCGCCCTCTTCCAAACGACGAAGCATCCTCCGCTGCAGGCCTACTGCCATCCGACCACCTCGATCAACGAGCTGTGGCTGGCCGGGCTCGGCTGGGCCGTCGTCACGCTCCTGGTGGGCGTGGTGTACTTCTGGCAGGCCGAGACGCGGTACGGCCGCGGCTGATCCGCTGTCCGCTGCGCAGCTCGGCTATCCGCCGCGAAACCGGAGCTAGTTCTGGGTCCCCGGGTCCGGTCCGGCCGGCCCGCGGGCGTTCAGCCAGTCGCCGGACAGCAACGCGGCCAGCGTGGCCAGCGCCCAGGCCGCGTGCGGATCGGCGTGCGGGGGGCGTAGCAGGCGCTCCGCGGCCTGCCTGCGGACGATGTCGAACATCCGGCCCTGCTCGCCGAAGTCCAGGACGTAGTCCCGCAGCAGCCGGGCCATCTCGTCTGCGTATTTCCGCCGCCAGTCGGGCGCGGCCGCCGGTCCCGGCCCCTTCCCGGGCACGCTCGACGGCTGGCGCGGCCCGGATTTCCACCCACTGCCGGCCAGCGGCAGGTCGAGCAGTTCCGGGCAGAGCGCCGCCAGCACTTCGCGATGGAGCCGGTCGGTTATCCGGTCCGGCAGCGGGACGGAGCGGGCGGCCCGGATCACCCGGTCGTCAAAAAAGGGCTGGGCCAGCGGCGAACGGAGCAGGTAGGCCTGGCGGGCCGTCGCGGACCACCGGCCGGCGCGATTGGTCAGGTAGAAGTCATCGAGCGCCCGCAGCGGCCCGCGGGCGAGTTCCGCGCCGCAGGGGGCCAGGCTGGCGAGGTACGCCCCGGCCGCGGCCGGGCGCAGCAGCCCCACCCGCCGCGTGGTCAGGCGGCGGAACAGCTCAGCCCCGCCCGCGCTCCAGGCCCAAGTCGGCTTGCGGTCGCGCCAGGCAGCCTGCGCGTAGCCGCCGCGCAGCAGTTCACCGCCGTGGCCGCCGGCCTGCACCGGCTCGGTGACCGGGTGCGGATCGGGCTGGCCCACGTTCTCGAACGCCGACAGCATGCCGTCGGACACGAGCACGGCCGAGCGGAACCTGCCGACCAGGTGTGCCTCGTCAGGCCCGTTCCCGTCTCCCGTGTTCCCCGGCGGCCTCGGCTCGGTGACCACGTGATCGACGCCGAGCCGGCCGGCGATCATGGTCGC
>JASHVM010000066.1:0-4542 GCA_030044595.1 Streptosporangiaceae bacterium | reverse complement strand
CCACAACCAGGGCAGAGGCGGATTCGCCGGCCTGCTGACCGACATGGCACGCCGCACCGGAGTGTCAGGCTATCCGGGCGACGGCACCCAGCGCTGGCCGGCCGTACACGCGCTTGACGCGGCCGTCCTGTTCCGGCTGGTCCTGGAGCAGGCACCGGCCGGGACCTCGTGGCACGCCGTCAGCGACGAAGGCAACGCCGTGCGCGACATTGCCTCGGTCATCGGCAGACGGCTCCGGCTCCCGGTCCAAGCGATACCGCAGGAGACCTTCGGCCCGCTCGGCCCGATCTTCGCGACCGACCAGCCCTCATCCAGCGCCCGCACCCGGCAGGAACTCAGCTGGCAGCCAACGCACCCGAGCCTGCTGGAGGACCTGGAGAACATCCAGCCCTGACCGGCTCGCAGCGCGGCGCCCGGATGGGGCGATTGGCTGCTCACCTGCCCAGGCCCACACGTGCCGAAATGACCAGGGCTGAATCGTGGCCGAAGACAGGACTTCTCCTGCACAGGGTTGTTCGATCCTCTCACACCGGAGATGGACCCGGTTCAGGAGAACGCGGCGGCGTGATCGGCGGCGAACTGCTCGAAGGAACGCGCCGGTCGGCCGAGTAGAGACGGCACGTCGCCGGTGACCCACTCGGCGTCGCCTCTGGCGGTCATGCTGAACGCCTGGGCATTCATCTCGGCGATCGGCTCAGGGACGCCGGCCCGAATCATCGCGTCTTTGTTTTCATCGAAGCTGAGCTCTCGGTAGGTGATGGTCCGGCCGAGCAGCTTCGAAAGCACCGCCGCCACGTCGTAGTTGGAAATCAGCTCCGGGCCGGTGAGCCAGTAGGTCTTCGCAGCGTGTCGGGCCGGCGAGGCTGCGATCTCGGCGGCCACCACGCCCACGTCGCGTGCGTCGACCATGCCGACCCGCCCCTTGCCGGCCGAGGAACCGAAACCACTGGTCTTGGCGATCGCGGGCGCCAGCGCCAGCACGTTCTGCATGTAGGCGTTCGATCGCAGCAGCGTGTGGCCCAGCCCGGAAGCGGCCAGGCCGGCCTCGATCTCGGCCTGCCAGCGCCGCCTTGCGATTGGCGAGTCGGCCGACGCCTTGCTTGTGGCCTTGACGACGTGCCCGATGCCCGCTCGCGCGGCGCTCGCGACGACGCTCAGCTCCTGCGCGGGCACGGCCGGGCTGACCAGGATGACCGTAGTGACGTCCGCCATCGCCGCGTCGAGGCTCGCGATAACGTCCAGGTCGCCTACGGCGATCTCGGCGCCCGCATCGGCCAGCGTCTTGGCCTTGTCCGGGTCCCGCACGAGCACCCGGACGGGCACCTCCCGCAGCGTCAGCGAGCGCACGGCTTCGGCGCCGACCTTCCCGGCCGTCGTTACGAGGATCATGACGTGGTCCTCCCTGCTCGTGAGTGGGTTGTGCGGCCCACTCTGCCTGACATAAATTGGGTTGTCAAACCCATTAATGCTGGTACCGTGAAGCAATGGCGGATGAGACGCAGCACCGGCCCAGGCTGACGACCAAGGGCGAACGGACCCGCGCCAGGATCGTGGACGCCGCCGCCGGACTTGTTTACCAGAGGGGCGTGGCCGGTACCACGCTCGACGACGTCCGGGCCACCGCAGAGGTCAGCGGCTCGCAGATCTCCCACTATTTCACCGGCAAAGACGAGCTCGTCCAGGCGGTCATTCGCTACCAGGCCGGAATCATCGTCGGCAACCAGGAACAGGCCGACCTCGGCACTACCGAGGGCATCAAGGCCTGGCGAGACATGGCCATCGGCGCCGCAAAGAGCACCGGCGGCAAGGGCGGCTGCCCCCTCGGATCGCTGGGCGGCCAGATCGCAGAGACCGACCCCGAGGCCCGCGCCCTACTCGCCGACGGCTTCGCCCGGTGGTCGGACGCCATCGCGGACGGACTGCGCGGCCTCCAGACCGCCGGGCACCTCCCGGCTGGCACCAGCCCCGACGACCTGGCCGTGACGCTGCTCGCTGCACTCCAGGGCGGGCTCCTCCTCGCCCAGATCCAGCGCGACACCGGTCCCCTCGAAACCGCCCTTGACACCATCCTCGGCCTCGCCGCCGCCCGGTGAACCCGGCCGAGTGCCACCACCACGCGGTGGGGCTGATGACTAGCACCCAGGAGAACGCGGTGACGGCCGAGGTCGCCGCGCTCGACAACGCGCCTAGCTGAAAGGGGAATCGAGATATGGCCGATCTGCGTCGTCGGCATCCGCCTCACTGAGGCTGGTGTCAGCCGCGTCGAGTCGGCGATCGGGAACCCTCAGCTGGATTCGCTTCGAACTCCGCATGATCGACCCCTTGGCTTCAGCAAGGCGGAGTGCCACTGATGCGGACGCGGGGGCGTCAATGTGACACGTGAGATCGGCGATGTCAAATCGGCCGCGGACAGCTGTATACGTCGACTTGGTCGTGGGTTACTACGGGGCAGCCACATTGATTCTCGACTTTGGCAGTTTGTAACTAGATAGGTCTCTTTCCTCTTTCGTTTCGGCTGCGGGTGGGTTGTGGGTTTGCGCTGCCTGGCCCGGCGTTTCTGGTTGATCACCGGCGGTCGGCTGTGGCAGCCTTCGGCGTGTGCCCGATGCGCCTGCCGTGCCCGGTGATGAGGCTGGGCTGCGTGCGGCGAACGCCCGGTTGCGGGAACTGCTGGCCGAGCGGGATGCGGAGGTCGCGGCCCTGCGCGCGCTGGTAGCTGAGCTTCAGGCCGAGGTCGCGGACCTGGCCGCGCGGGCGCGGCAGAACTCGAAGAACTCCTCCAAGCCGCCGTCACAGGATGGCCTGGCAAAGCCGGCGCCCAGGTCGCTGCGGAAGAAGAGCGGGCGGAAGCCGGGCAGGCCGAAGGGCCAGCCGGGCGCGACGATGCAGCTGACTGACCATCCCGATCATGTGGTCCGGCATGTGCCGGCGTGCTGCGGCAGGTGCGGCAGGGACCTGGCCGGGGCGCGGGAGACCGGGACGGAGCGGCGGCAGGTGACCGAGATCCCGCCGGTGAAGGCCGAGGTCACCGAGCATCAGCTGATCGAGCGGGAGTGCGGCGGCTGCGGGACGCGGACCCGGGGCCGGGCACCAGAGGGAGTGGCCGCCCCGGTGCAGTACGGACCGCGGGCCGCGGCGCTGGGGGCGTACCTGTGGCACGGGCAGTTCCTGTCCAGGGACCGGGCGGCCGCCGCGATGGCGGACATGTTCGGCTGCGCGCCGTCGCCGGGCGCGCTGGCCTCGTTGACGAAGAAGATCGCCGGGCTGATCGCCCCGGCGCTGGATGTCATCACCGGGGCGCTGGCCGCGTCCGAGGTCGCGCACTTCGATGAGACCGGGTTCCGGGTGGCCGGGAAGCTGGTCTGGGTGCATTCCGCGTCGTCTGGCAAGTTCGTCCTGGTCACCGTGCACGGCAAGCGAGGCAGGCAGGGCATGGACGCGGCCGGGGTGCTGCCGGCCTTCGCCGGGATTGCCTGCCATGATGCCTGGGCACCCTACGACGGCTATGACGGCGTGGCCGGGCACGCTTTGTGCGGTGCTCACCTGCTCCGGGAGCTGACCGCGGTCACCGAGACCGGCACGGCCGACGACGTGATCTGGGCGCGGCAGGCGATTGACGCGCTGGCGGAGCTGAACCAAGCCGTCGGCGCTGCCCGCGCTGCCGGACACGATGCCATCGACGCGGACGTCCTGGGCAAGCACGGCCAGTGGTTCCGCGACGCCGCGGACGCCGGGATCGTCCTGAACGCCGCCCGCCGCAGCAAGCTGCAAAGAAAACGGCGCGCCCTGGCCACCCGGATGCGCGACCGCGCCGATGACTACCTCCGGTTCGCCCATGACCTGCGGGTTCCGTTCGATAACAACGAGGCCGAGCGCGTCATCAGGATGAGCAAGCTACGGATCAAGGTCTCCGGCAGCATGCGCTCCATGCACGGCGCCGAGACCTTCTGCGCGATCCGCTCCTACCTGGCCACCGCCACCCGCCACGGCATCGGCTGGCTCGACGCGCTCACCCGGGCAGCCCAGGGGCACCCCTGGATCCCCGGCATTACATAGCCACCTGCGGAAGTTCGCGGCTTCTGAAGGTGTTTGGACTGTACCTGAGTGCCCGGGTTCGGCGAACTGTACGGTCGCGTTTTGTGCTTGCTGGATAGCGATCACTCATCGACCGGTCTCTTGGCCCTCAGGCCGACCGAGGGGAGGGCGTGGCAGGACGCGGGCCATCGTGAGGGAGGTCTCCTGGGTGAGCTGCACCTCGGTCTGGGACCGGAGGTGGTGGCGCAGCTCCTCGGTGAAGTCCCGGCGGATGTCATCTGGCCAGTTCAGCGTGGTGGCTCTGGTGTTCTCCACGCCGACGACGGTCTCGGCAGCGCGGACGATCCGCTGGGTGTGCGCCTGGTGGACGGGCGTCTCGAACAGGCCGGTGCCCGCGATGACCTCGGTGTCGGCAAAATGCGGCTGTCTCACCAGGGGGCGGCCGGGGCCGCCGCGCGCGGCCCACATGCCGCGCAGGGCGGCGCGGAAAGGCTCGTCATAGCGCTC
>JASHVM010000617.1:0-5179 GCA_030044595.1 Streptosporangiaceae bacterium | reverse complement strand
TGGCCGCCGGTACGCCTCTGACCAGCAGGTACCGGACATGCTGTACGGCGCCGTGCTGCGCCCGCCCGTCCCCGGGGCCTCGCTGCGGGCCGTGGATACCAGCCCGGCGGCCGAGATGCCCGGCGTCACCGTGGTGCGCGACCGGGAGTTCGTCGCGGTGACCGCGCCCGACCTGGCCACCGCGCGCCGTGCGGTCGCGGCGATCAGGGCCGACTGGGACGGACCGCCCGCGCACCCCGGTCCGATGGCCGAGTACCTGCGCTCGCACCCGGCCGAGAGCCAGGGGTGGCTGAGGCCCGCCGACCACGGCTCGGGCGACGTGCGGGCCGCGCTGGCCGGCGCGGCGGTCACCGTCGAAGCCGAGTACACCACCGCCTACCTCGCTCACGTCCCGCTGGAAACCAGGGCCGCGGTGGCCGCCTGGGCCGACGGCCGCCTGACCGTCTGGACCGGCAACAGCGTCCCGTTCCCGGTCCGCGCTCGGCTGGCCGGGACCCTGGGCATCAGCGAGCAAGACGTGCGGGTCATCGTCCCGCCGACCGGCGGCGGGTTCGGCGGTAAGCACGGGGACGAGGCCATCGAGGCCGCCCGGCTGGCCCGCGCCGTGGGCCGGCCGGTCAAGGTGCACTGGAGCCGCGCGGAGGAGTTCCAGTTCGGCTACGTCCGGCCGATGGCGGTGATCGACATCCGGGCGGCGGTCGATACCAACGGCGAGATCGCCGCCTGGGATCTGCTGAACATCAACGCCGGCCCGCAGGGCACTGCCCTGCCGTACCAGGCGGCCAGCTGGCGGCTTCGCTACCAGCCGGCCGCCTCGCCGCTCGCCCAGGGCCCCTACCGGGCCCTGGCCGCCACCGCCAACACCTTCGCCCGCGAATCGTGTATCGACGAGCTGGCGTACGCCTCGGGCCGCGATCCGGTGCAGTTCCGGCTTGACCGCCTGACCGACCAGCGGCTCGCGGCCGTGCTCCGCGCGGCGGCCGAACGGTTCGGGTGGCAGGCGGACGCCAGCCGTTCGGGGCGAGGCCAGGGCGCCGCGGTGGGGCTGGAGAAGGACGGGCGGGTCGCGACCTGTGCCGAGGTGGCCGTCGACACCGACGGCACCGTGCGAGTGAGGCGGATCGTGACCAGCTACGAGTGCGGTGCCGTGGTCAGCCCGGCCACCGTGCTCAGCCAGATCGAAGGCGGCACCGTCATGGCGCTCGGCGGCGCCCTGTTCGAGCAGGTCACGCTCACCGGTGGCCACCTCGGCAGCCGGTCGCTGGCCGGCTACCGAGTGCCGAGGTTCAGCGACATCCCGGCGATTGACGTGGTGCTGGTCGACCGCCCGGATATCCCGTCCGCCGGGGCCGGCGAGACGCCGCTTATCGCCGTCGCGCCGGCGCTGGCCAACGCCATATTCGCCGCCACCGGCCGGCGGCTGCGCGCGCTCCCGCTCGTTCCGGCGGGCCAGCTCGCCTGGGGTGAACGAAATGAGCCGATGACCCGTAGTACCTAGTGGGAGATCAACACGGTGCGGAGACTTGCCATGCGAAGAATATGGAGTGTCATCGGATTGGCCGCCGCCGTGCTGCTCGTCGCGGCGTGCAGCAGCTCGGCCAGTTCCACTAGTTCGTCTAGCCCGTCCGCCGCCGCCGCGGCCAGCGCGACCTCCAGCTCGTCCGGGACCACGCTGCTGAGCCGGGCGATCAACGGAACGCAGGTGCTGACCAACTCGGCGGGTTATACCTTGTACTGGTTCGGCCCGGACACGTCGACCGCGTCCAAGTGCAACGGTTCCTGCGCGACGTACTGGCCGCCGGTGAAGGGACCCGCCACCGCGGGTTCCGGCGTGACCGGCACGCTGGGCACAATCACCAGGTCGAACGGCGTGAAACAGGAAACCTACGACGGGCACCCGCTGTACACCTACGTCGGGGACACCTCGCCTGGGCAGGTTAAGGGCAACGGGCTCAACCTCTCCGGCGGAGTGTGGCACGAGGTCACGGTGTCGGGCAGCGCGCCCGCATCCGGTACCACGACCACCTCCGGTGGTTACGGAGGCGGGTACTGAGCGCCGTTTTACCCGCGGTGCCGTTATCCCACCGGCCGCGCGAGTGCGGGGGCCGGCCGGTACTCGAGTTCGTCCGCGTCAACCGGTCCGCGGAGCAGCGCCGCGTCCTTGAAGTAGTGCTGCCGTAGCCGCCAGGGCGCCCGGTCTCCCTGCCGCGGCAGAGCCGCCCGCGACCGCTCGAAATAGCCCGAGGTCATGTCGATGAACGGCGAGATGGCCATGGGTGCCGACGGCAGCCGCGGGGTGACGATCGCGTAACGGCGTTCGCGCATGAACCGCAGCATCCGGGCGACGCACCGGGAGACCAGGTCGACCTTGAGCGTCCAGGAGGCGTTGGTGTAGCCGATCGCGAACGCCATGTTGGGCACGGCATCGAGCATCATGCCCTTATAGGCGACGCGCTGCCCGACGACGACCTTCTCGCCGTCCACGGTCAGGTCGATCCCGCCGAGAGGCAGCAGGTTAAGCCCGGTGGCGGTGACGACCACGTCGGCCTCCAGCTGCGCGCCCGAGCGCAGGCGTATCCCGGTCGGGGTGAACTCCCGGATGTGGTCGGTCACGATATCGGCCTGGCCGGACTTGACCGCCTTGAAGAAGTCGCCGTCGGGGACCAGGCACATGCGCTGGTCCCAGGGCTCGTAGGCCGGGGTGAAATGCGTGTTCAGGTCGTACCCGGGCGGCAGGCGCTTTTCTGCCCCGCGCCGGAGCATCTCCCGGGCCCGGGCCGGGTGCTTGCGGCAGAAGCCGTAGATCACGGTCGTGAGCCGCGCGTTCTTCCAGCGCACCGCCGCGTAGGCCTGCCGCTCGGGCAGCGCCTTGCGCAGCAGGTCGGCGACTGCATCCCGGCCCGGAAGGGACAGGATGTACGACGGCGAACGCTGCAGCATCGTCACGCGGGCGGCGGTCCCGGCGATGGCCGGGATGAGCGTGACCGCGGTCGCGCCACTGCCGATGACGACGACCCGCTGGCCGGCCAGGTCGAGGTCTTCGGGCCAGTGCTGAGGGTGCACCACCGTCCCGGCGAAGTTCTCCAGCCCGGGCCAGTCCGGCGTGTAGCCCTCGCTGTACCGGTAGTAGCCGGAGCACACGTAGAGGAAGCCGCAGGTGCGCGTAGTCAGCGCCCCGGTCGTCGTATCCTCGACGGTCACCGCCCAGCGGGCGTCGTCGCCGGACCACTCGGCCCGTACCACGCGGGAGTGATACCTGATCCGCCGGTCCACGCCGTAGGCGGAAGCGGTGTCCCGCAGGTAGCGCAGTATCTCCTGTCCGCCCACGATCGCCCTGGCCCTTGTCCACGGCCGGAACGGGTAGCCGAGCGTGAACATGTCCGAATCGGAGCGGACGCCGGGGAACCGGAACAGGTCCCACGTCCCGCCGCTGGCGCCCCGGGCCTCGACGATGGCGTACGACAGGCCCGGAGCGTCGGTTTGCAGCCGGCACGCCGCCCCGATGCCGGACAGCCCGGCCCCCACGATGAGCACGTCGGTGTGCTCCGCGGCGGTGTCCTCGGGCAGCACGGGCGCAGTCGTCATG
Organism: Streptosporangiaceae bacterium; assembly: GCA_030044595.1. GTDB lineage: Bacteria > Actinomycetota > Actinomycetes > Streptosporangiales > Streptosporangiaceae > Palsa-504. The sequence goes on along the minus strand of JASHVM010000617.1, from coordinate 1,593 downwards.
TTCGGATTATGCACGTCCTCCCGAAGACGTCTCACGTCCCGCCGTCGCGCCAGCGGGACGCCCCGTCGCCCGCCCCGGTCCCGGCGCAGGTATCGTGGGCAGCGTGTTCGACGTTCCCCGCCGCCTCGGCGCCGCCGCGCCGGGCCGTCCCTGAGCCCCTACGGCCGTGCCGTCCCGCAGCCTGATGCGTCCGCCCGCGAGCCGGGCCAGCGTACGTTCAGCACGGTTCGTGGCGCTCGCTGCCCGGTGGATCCGCGACGGCAGGCGCCTGGATATGCAGGGCCTGGCCGATGAGCTCGGCGTCTCGCGGGTGACCCTGTTCCGCCGGGCCGGCAGCCGCGAGGCGCTGCTCAGCAAGGCGCTGTGGGTGCTCACCGAGCGCACCCTGGAGGTGGCCGCGGCGCGGTGGGAGTCCGAACGGCCCGACGGCGAGCTGCACACCCCGGGCACCGGCCGGCACCTCAACGCCATCGTCTCGCAGTCCAAGGGCCTGCGCCGGCTGCTCACCGACGAGCCCGCCCTGGCCATGCGCGTCCTCACCGACCCGCGCGGGCCGGTCCAGAGCGGGACCGTGGCCTTCGTCGAGCAACTGCTGCGGCGTGACGCCGCCGAGTTCGGCCTGGTCATGCTCGTCGAGCCAGCGGTTTTGGCCTACGCGCTGGTCAGGCTGGGGGAGTCGTTCCTGTACGCGGACGTGCTCGCCGCGCGCAAGCCCGATGTCGAGACCGCCGACCGCCTGCAGCAGGAGTTGCTCGAGGCGTCGTGCCGTGCCGTGGCGGTCGCGGCGCGCCGCCCCGCGGGCTCAGCCCAAGGCGTCGCCTGAACGAGCCAGCCGGTTCGCCCGAACGAGCCAGCCGGTTCGCCTGAACGAGCCAGGCGGGCAGCCGCTCGGACCGCCCGCCTGACCCAGATCCTGACCGCCGGTCAGGCAGCGGCCCTGATCTTCTCCAGCTCGGCCTGCACCATGGCCTCGTGCTCTTCCTCGTCCCGCTTGGCGTCGCGCGTCCGCCACCGGCCGCGCAGCAGCGGGATGGACAGCAGGAACAAGATGATGCCGCCGAAGCAGATCCAGTACCAGGTCCTCCACTGGCCGGCCGTTTGCCCCGCGGCCTTCAGCACCGCGGCAGTGTGCGCCTTCAGGTAGGGGAAGACGCCCGGCGGGACCTTGGACAGCGCGGTCAGCTGCGCCGAGTAGGGCGCCATCGTCGTCAGCTCCGTCGAGTACGGCGCGATGGTCTTCAGCCGCGTCGAGTACGGCGCGATCGTCGTCAGGTCCGCCGCGTACGGGGCGACGGTCTTCAGCGCTGGCGCGGCCGCGATCACGCCGGTGATGGCCGCCTTGTTCGCCGAGATCGTCGAAAGGATCCCCAGGCCCTTAGCGCCGCCGCCGGCGGCCGCGACCGCCTGGGCCAGCAGTGAGGGCGGAATCTTGGCCGGGTTGGAGTAGGTGGCCAGCTTGGCGAACAGCGCCTGGTGGGCCTGGATCACCGCGAGCTCGGGCGCGAACTTCGCCGCGTTCGCGAGCTGCGTGGCGTTTGCCTGCGCGGTGGCCAGCACCGTGGGCGGGATCTTCTGCGCGGTGGCCAGGACGTT
>JASHVM010000616.1:0-2807 GCA_030044595.1 Streptosporangiaceae bacterium | reverse complement strand
ATGGCATTATCCGGCTCAAAGTACTCTATGAATTCGTCGTCGTAGAGCTCGGAGAGGGCTCGTAGCCGACTGGCAATAACGGGAAGACCGAAGATCCAGTAGTCGACCATCTTGTTGGTATGAACGAGGTGAGAGTACGGCGACGACTTCTGCGCGACGATGCCGACATCGGCCGAGTGCAGGATGTCGTAGAGCTCGTTATTGCTCACCCAGCCTTCAAACCGGACCACATCCTGCAAGCCCTCCGCAGCAATGGCGGCACGCAGCTGCGGGATCCCGGATCCGCGTCCGGTGAGGACAACCCGCAGGTCCGGTATCTCGTCGCGGAGTAGGGCCGCGGCCTGGATGATCGTGTCCTGCCCGTACCGGTCTTCTATCGAACCATGGCAGACGACGGTGAACTCGTCCTTGGCCGGGACGGTGGTCGGCGTCCAGCCCGCGAGCATCGCGGCGGGGTCAGCGCAGTTCAGCACCACGGTGATGCGATCTGCCTTGGCGCCTCGCTCCACGTACCTCTGCTTGAGCTGGTCGGTCACGGTCACCGTGTGGTCGGCGAACCGCATGGACCACTGCTCGACGCCGGCCAGGATACGCGTCAGCAGGCCGGACCCGAAGATCGTCTCGGCCAGCTCCGGCGTCGGCTCGTGCATGTACGCGATGACCCTGCTGCCTGTGAGCTTGGGCACGATGGCAGCGAAGACCAGGAAATCCGGCATGGAGTTGGCCTGCACGACCGCGTACGGCCTGCGAAGATGCCGCATCGCCAGCGTCCCGGCCGCAAGGGTGAAGAAACTGCCGTAGTTGAGCGCGTACCGGGCCTTGCTGCCCTTGTGCTGGCTCACCGGCAGGCTGGTGACCGTCACGCCGTTCACCACGATGCGGTCCGGCCGGCCGTCGCCCCGCATGCACATCACTTCGACGTCGTATCCTGCACGCGCGAGCGCCTCGGCCTCACGCTGGACCATCGGCTCGTATATGTAGTTCTGCCGGATGATGGCGACGCGACGCCGCCCCGGGCCTTCAGACGGGCGGCTCTTCGGGCGCCCGAACCTGTTTGCCTTCATCATGTCATTCAGTTTCAACGGTCTCGCGGGCCGAACCCGCGGCCATAGTGTCATCGCACCCTCCGGCGATCAGCGCCATGATCGTCTGGCCTGCCACTACCCGATCGCCGGGCTGCACCGCCACCTTGATCTGCGGACGGGCCGGGATGATCAGGTCGACCTGGGAGCCGAAGCGGATGGCGCCGAGGCGCTGACCCGGACGGAGCTCGTCGCCCTTGGACACGAAGGTCACGATGCGTCTTACCAGCCGGGACGCGATATGGACGATCGCGACCTCGAGGTCTCCGGTTTCGGTGACCATCGTCATTCGCTCATTGGTCAGTACCATCTCCGGTTTCCGCAGTGAGCCGAACGTGCCCGCCACATGCTCCAGCAGCCGCACCCGCCCGCCGACCGGCGCGCGAGTCACGTGGACGTCCGACAGGTTCAGGGAAATCCCCACGGCCGTCGCGCCGCCGTCATCGAGCGTGGTCCCAGCAAGCTCTCCAAGCCGGTGGACCCGGCCCTTCTTTTCTGCCTGAGGGAGCCGGCCAGGCTGGATCGGGCGGACGTAGACCACGCGGCCGTCGGCGGGACTGAAGATGACGTCCTGGCGGCCGGGGATCGGCCGCTCAGGATCCCTGAAGAATGCGATCAGCAGGCCCGCCGCCGCCACGATGACCGTGGCGCCCCACAAGGTCAGGGTCCCGGCCACCACGCCGAGCACCAGCCACCGGCCGACAGTGAGCACGACCGCGACGAGCATCGATATGGCCAGTACGTACAGGCCGGACCGGAGCACGCCAAGCTGCCACTTCCACGCCAACGGCAGCGTTGTTGCGAGCGAAAGTGCGGTGGCGAATATGACGTAATCCGGCATGCCGGAAGTCCCCGCCACACTCCGTGATCTGCGCAGTGCGCGTCATGTCCGTAACCCCCCACGCCGCTTGCTCAAGGCCTAGCTGACTCACACGAGCGGCCTTCCAGGCATTTTACCGACCGTAGCGGAGTAGTAGAGGCCCGCGGACGGGATCCCGGTGCGGCGGCGCAAGCCTGGTGGCATCGCAGGGCGATATCGTACTACGCGAGCACAGCCGTGACGAAAATCTGCCGTGAGTAGGAGATGGCTGTCGGTACTGGCCGCTGCGCCTGCGTCATCGTCGCAGTAGACCAGCAGCGGCCTCCGGCGCGATCCCGGTACCATTTGCGGTGACCGAGAGCCCTCAGTCAGCCGGTAGCCTTCAGCGTGTAGCACTCCTCGATCCGGGTTCCCGATAGGACACTCTTATCGTCCCAGGTCAGGAGCACGTCGCAGGGCTAGACTAAGTGGTATCTGGCATTGGGAAGACACGCTAACCGGCAAGACGAACAGGACGAAACCGGCCCGCGGCCTGGTCATTGGCTCGCTGGCGGGGCGGATCTGCTGAAGTTCCGGGCGTTCTGGTTGGTCCTCGGTTTCCTCTGCGTCGGCGCACTGGCGGCGGTGATAATACTGGTCAGCCAGTCGTCAAGCACAGGGATCAGCGGCCCTGCCCCGCAACTGCACGTGTCAGGGAACAAGCTGGTCGATGCGAGCGGCCAGCAAGTGGTACTGCACGGCGTGGACAGGTCCGGCACGGAGTACGAGTGCGTCCAGGGCGGCGGGATCTTCGACGGGCCGGACGACCAGGCGTCGATCACCGCGATGAAGTCCTGGGGGCCGGTCAACGCGGTACGGGTGCCGCTGAACGAGGCCTGCTGGAACGGCGCGTCCTACGTCCTGCG
>JASHVM010000615.1:0-4186 GCA_030044595.1 Streptosporangiaceae bacterium | reverse complement strand
CGCATGTCCAGTTCGTCTTTGGTCAGCCGGTCCTGCACGAACGCGGTCTTGAGCAGCTCGATCACCTGCTCGCGGTCCGCGTGTGACGTCCGCAGGCGGCCGCGCCCGCCAGCCGCTGCTGCCCTCTGGTGTCCCGGATCTGTCATGTCCGACGCCTCCTCCCCGCGCGACGCGGGAACAGCGTAGCGCGGCCGCTCCCCTGGCAGCCATCCCGCGGCCTCGCCGCGACCAGGCGGGCGCGGCTCAGCCGGGATATACCGAGGGCGTGGTGGTATAGGTGCGCTCAGCCGGGTTCGCCAGACGAGGACGCCCGGTTCGGGTTCGGTTTCTCCCAGCCTGGCCGCCGGTCGGTACTAGACCGGACACAGGTCAGCGGGTCAGTATGGCGAGATGCGTATGCCCTGGATTCCCGCCGAGTACGAACGGGTCTGCCGTGACTGCGGGCAGGTTTGGCGGGTGCCGTGGGCGGCGGCGTGGCGGCGTGGCAGGACGGTGACCGCCCCGGCAGACGGGCTAGAGCCGACGCTGCGGGACAGCCGGGCGGCAGCGGCGCGCGGAACGGCGTGCGTGGGCAGGCCGACCAGGCTCAGGGCAGAGGTGGCTCCGGTGCTCGCAGTCGGCCGCGCGGTCGGTGAACTGCGGAGCTGCCCGCGATGCGGGGCCGGGCGGTTCAAGCAGCGCGCCTTCCGCCGCAGCGACCCGCCGGCCGCCGGCTGAAATGGGCTCAGTCTTTTCCCCGGCGGGTACGGTCGGTCTCCTGCTGCCACCTGGCGAGCGCCTCGGTGCCCGGCCCACCGTGTCGGGGTCCAGGGCGGGCCTGATGCGTGATGTGGCGTCTGCGGGCCTGGATCCGATGGAGCAGGTGACCCGGGCGTGGGGGCGGTATGTCGCTGAGGCCGGATGACGGAGCGGGACGGCCCGGCAGGCGACCGTCCCGCTCCTGCCCGGATCATCGGTTCAGGACCGGACCGCCCGCTGCTTGTAATGATTTGACTCGCACTTGGGGCAGTTACGCAAAGCTGCGGCCCTTTCAGCCCGCTCCGCGTTTGCCGCGACCACTGAACGCGTTGCTCTGGCCACGGTACCCGGGTTCAAGGTGTCGGCGCTTCTCCACATCCCGGGAAGCCCCTGCATGTGCGGGTACGCGGCCCATCTGGGCACGCGCCAGACCTGCCCGCAGTCCTCGCACGTTCTTTCGTACTGTTGCGCCAGCCCCGGAATGTGCATCTTGATCCCCTCTTCCGCGTCGCCAGAGGTTCTCCGCGACACGCAGGCCATGGGGACAAGAATAGCCCGGAACTGGGGTATGTCCAGGTCAGGGACATGGCCTAACCGCAGGCCAGGCGAGTTTCGCAGGACCTCCCAGGGATCGTGCGCCTTGGGTGCCGAGCGGTAACGTTCCCGGAACGGTCCGCGCGTAGCGTGACGCTTCGTGGAGCAGACGCAGCCAGCGGCCGGGCAGGCGCCGGTGACGACGAAAGTCACCGCCCGCCGCTTCCGCTTGGCGTCACCGGCGACCGCGGCCGTCCTCGGCGCGGTGGTCCTGCTGCTGGTGGCCACGTCCGTCCCGCTGGCAGGTCTTGTCCATCAGCTGACGATCCCCGTAGAGGCATCCGCGGTCATCCCGGTGCTGGTCAGCGCGGCGGTAGGTGTCGTGGTTGCGCGGCATCAGCCGCGCAACCCGCTGGGGTGGCTCCTGATTTTGTTCACCTTGCTGGTGATGCTCAGCATCGACGCCGGTTACTACGCGGTGCTGTGCTACAGCCTTGGCCACTATGGGCCGTTGGCCCCGGTCGCGGTGCTGCTCGTGCCGTTGTGGGCGCCGGCCGGCGCGTTGTTCGCGCTGGTCATCTTGTTGTTCCCGGATGGCCGGCTGACGTCGCGGCGGTGGCGGTGGGTGCTGTGGGCCTACGCCGGGCTCGTCGCCTGTTATATGGCGGTCAGCTTCGCCCGGACGATCGCCGCCGTGACCAGCCACGCCATCCGGCTTGACTCCGCCGGCGACGTCATCAGCACCCAGGATCTCCCCCCCTGGTTTGCTGCTGTCATCCTTGTCCCGATCGGCGTAATCTGGCTGTCGTTTGCGGCCCACCAGGTGCTCAGCTGGCGGCACGCCACCGGCGAGCGCCGCCAGCAGCTGAAGTGGCTCGCCAGCGGCACCGTCGTGACGCTCGGCGTGGGCGTGGTCGGAAACTCACTGATCGCTGGCGCCGCGGGACAGGTTCTGTCGGTCGCGATCGTCGCACTGCCGGTCAGCATCGGCGTCGGAATCCTGAGGTACCGGCTGTATGACATCGACCGGATCATCTCCCGGACCCTGGCCTACGCGATCGTCACCGGGCTGCTAGTCGGGGTGTACGCGGGACTGGTCCTGCTGGCCACCCAGGTGCTCGGGTTGCACGCCCCGGTCGCGGTGGCCGTCGCCACGCTGGCCGCGGCGGCCCTGTTCAACCCGGTCCGGCGGCGGGTGCAGCACGCGGTGGACCGGCGGTTCAACCGCGCCCGGTACGACGCCGACCAGACCGTGGCCGCGTTCGCCGCCCGGCTGAAAGACGCCGTGGACCTGGACTCGGTCCGCGACGACCTGGCCGGGGTGGTGTCCGGCGCCCTGGAACCCGCCCACGTGACGGTGTGGGTCAGCCGGCGCGACTGACGACCGGACGGCCTCGGCGATCAGGCAGCGCTGCCGCGGCGGGTGGCCGTGCTGCTCGGCCAGGACTGGTACTGGCAGGAGGTCCGCGCGGCCGTCTCCGGCAACCCCAGCCCGCTGTGGCGCGCGCTCGTGCCTGCCCCGGTGCCCGCCCCCGTTGCCGCCGGCGCGCAACAGCCGTGCCCGCGGTGACCCTGGTTACGGGCCCAGCACCATATCGATCAGGTCACCGAGACGGTGCGAGTCGAACGATTCGCTGGTCATGAGCCGCCCGTAGAAAATAGAGCCGAGAAGTGCCTGCGCGGCAAGCGCGGGATCCACCGCAGCGCGGAACTCTCCATCAGCCACGCCCCGCGCGATCAGCGCGGTAAGAGACTGGCGGCGCAGCGCTGAGTAGCGGTGGCGGAACTCCCGCAGCCGCGGGTCGCGCTCGGCGCCCTCGATCAGGGCGGGTATGCACGAGGAGAACACCGAGTCGGCGACCACCTCGATGACGTGGCCCAGCAGGCGCTGCAGGCTCTCACGGGCCGTCAGGCCGTCAACGGACGGCACGGCATGCTCGTGGGCGGTCTCGAATGCGTCCGCTATCAGGCTGATCTTGTCGGGCCAGTGCCGGTAGATGGTGGACTTGGCCACGCCCGCCCGGGCAGCAAGCGACTCGATGGTGAAGGCACCGTAACCGGCCTCGCCGAGCTCATCGAGCGCCGCGCGCAGGATTACCTGCCGTGATCGCTCGATCCGGGGGTCAACGCCTCGTTCTGAACGCACTGTGCTCCGTCCCTCAGGCCACCGCCCATGTGCGGCGCCGCACAGCTTAATCCTATGCAACGTTGACGTATCGCTGCGAAACGGTTACGTTCTATAAGTGCGGGAGGAGGGACGATTATGCCCACAGTCAGCGTCCGGTACGTCGTCAGCGACGTGGACGCGGCGATCGCCTTCTACCGGGACAATCTGGGCTTCACCGAGGTCATGCATCCTGCTCCGGCGTTCGCCATGCTCTCGCGGGGCGACCTGCGCCTGCTGCTCAGCGCTCCGGGGACGGGACCGGGCGGCGGCCAGGCGATGCCCGACGGCAGCGTCCCCGAGCCAGGCGGCTGGAACAGGTTCGCGATCGAGGTTCCTGACCTGGCCGCCACGGTCAGTGAACTGCGGGACAAGGGCGTGCGATTCCGGAACCAGATCGTCACCGGGGTCGGCGGCAAGCAGATCCTGGCCGAGGACCCGTCAGGCAACCCGGTGGAGTTGTTCGAGCCGATCCTGCCCGAAGCGCGGTTGACGTAACTTGGCGGGTTCTGTCTCCGGCGCGCGGCGCGCGGCGCTAGCGGACTACGACCTCGGTGGCGGGGAGGGACGAGTCCGCCGGGAGGTCGAGCGGTGACGGCGGGACGCCGCGGGACACGATCTCCGCGCCCAGCGCGGCCACCATCGCGCCGTTGTCGGTGCACAGCCCCGGTCGCGGCACACGCAGCTTGAGGCCGGCCGCCGCGCACCGTTCCGCGGCCAGGGACCGCAGCCTGGAGTTGGCCGCCACGC
>JASHVM010000614.1:0-8813 GCA_030044595.1 Streptosporangiaceae bacterium | reverse complement strand
CGCTGGTACAGCAGCGCGGCCCCGGCCCCGGACAGTGCGATGCCCGAGGCATCGAGCAGCTCGCGGGTTTCCCGCTCGGAAAAGCGCAGGTCCGCCGCGCGGATCTCGGCCAGCTCGCCGGCCAGCCGCAGCTGGTGCAGGCCCAGCCGCAGATCGTGACGCGTGGCCAGCACCGCGTGCACCCGCGCGGGAAGGCTCGTCAGCAGCCGGGTCAGCTGAGCGAGCGCTTCCGGCGCGGTCAGCTCGTGCAGGTCATCAATGACCAGCGTGATGCCCGCGCCAGCGCCGGCGAGCTCGGACAGCACCCGGTCGGCCATCGCCTGCCCGTTGAAGTCAGGCGTCGCGGTCGGCGGTTCCGCGCCGGTCGCGGCACGGACCGCGCCGAGCAGGGCCAGCCAGAACTGCTGGGCGTCGTGCTGGTCACGTTGCACCTGCAGCACGGCGAGCCGGCGCGGCTGCCCCGGACGGCCGGCCCAGGCGCGCAGCAGCGACGTCTTCCCGCTGCCGGCCGGCGCCGAGATGATCGTCACCGTCCGCACCGCGGCGCGATCCAGCGCAGCGACAAGATCACCCCGGTCGATCAGCCGGAGAGCTGCCCAAGCCACCGTCACAGGCCCGCCTTGATAGTCACGCCCGGCACCCCGGCGCCGGTCACCCAGTCCTGGCCTTTTCCCCCTCGCTATCAGGCAAGTGAACGCGCTGTCAACGCCGGGCGAAACCGCGTGATTCGCTGTATTTTCACTCACCCGCCGCCGCGATCCCCGCTGCCTGAGGCTGACCGCTCCGGGCGTGCTCGTCGCGTGCGGTGGTTGAATGGCTGAATGCAACGTGACTTCTCCACTCTGCCCGAAGACCTCCCCCGTCCGGTTGACGACGGTGCGGCGGATCACCTGGCGGGGATGCCCATGCCGTCCTTGGCGCTCCCCTCGACTCGAGGCGACTCGATTCGCGTAGACCTGGTGCCGGAGGGCTTCGCGCGTCTTGTCATCTACGCCTTCCCGATGACCGGGATCCCGGGCGTGGAGCTTCCGCCAGGTTGGGACGAGATCCCCGGGGCGAGGGGCTGCACCCCGGAGTCCTGCGGCTTCCGCGACCACGCAGCTGACCTCGCGCAGGAAGGGGCGAGCGTGGCGGGCCTGTCCACCCAGTCCAGTACCTACCAGCGCGAGGTGGCAGAGCGCCTGGCGCTACCTTTCCCCCTCCTCAGCGATTTCGACCTCCAGCTGACCCGCGCCTTGCGGTTGCCGGCCTTCAGCCTGGATCTGGCCCCGGACTACGACGGGGGCGGGCGCAAAACACTGCTCAAGCGGCTAACGATGGTCGTGCGCGGCGGCATGATCGAGCACGTCTTCTACCCTGTGTTCCCTCCGGACAGGCACGCTGAAGAGGTCCTCGCCTGGCTGCGGACACGTTCGTAACGGCCGCAAGACGATCGGCCGGCGCTGCCGCCGGAGGTGTAGCCGAACGCCCAGCGAGATCTCGTCGCCTCCGCAACGAGGTCGCTCCGCAAGGGATAGGCGGCGCGCGGCGCCTGGGTCCGCGCGACCGGGCCCGTGGTTCACCAGGCGGCGTGTCGGTCGGCGCCGCTCGCGAGCTGCGCGCGCACCTACAGCATCTGACTCGTCTGTCGGCGCCCGCCCGACCGCGGAGGGTAACGCATCGACCTGCTGGCCACCGGTTACGCTCCAGACCAGCGATGCAATCACCCCGACGGAGGACCATGAGTAATCCCGACTGGCACACCGACGCTTTCCCCGAGCTACGGCCAGGCCCGCCGTGGGTGATGCAGGAGATGATCGCCGCCCAGCCCGCGCTGGTCGAGGCGCTGCTGACCAGCCCGCCGCCGGGCACCTCAGCAGCCGCCGAAGCGATCGCCGCCGCGCTCGAGCGCAACGATCCGGTCATCGTTTGCGGGTGCGGAACGTCCGAGCACGCCGCACGCGGAATCGCCGCGCTGGTGTCGGCCGCCGTCGATCCTCAGCAGTCGCGGCTCGTCCAGGCGCGACCCGCATTCAGCGCCGCGCTGGACCCCGCGCCCGGCGCGTGCCTGGTGGTGTCGCACGATGGCGAGACGCGGGCCAGCACCCTGGCGCTGCTCGCGGCGCGCACGGCAGGGGCTTACACCATCGCGATCAGCCACCAGCGCGAGGCCAGCATTGCCCGCGCCGCCGAGCGTGTGCTCATCACGCCGCGCCACGACGACTCGTGGTGCCACACGGTGGCCTACACCTCAGCCCTGGCGACCGGTGCCGCGCTCGCCGGACGTCTCGGCCCGTTCCTCGCCCAGCCAACAGCGGCACGCGAGGTCCTCGAGCGCGCCATCAAGTTCACGGATCCCGCGCCGATCGCCGGCCGCCTAGCCGACCGCCGCGTCGTGCTCTGCGCCGGAGCGGAAGCTGACCACGCCACCGCCCGCGAGCTGGCCCTGAAGATCGCCGAAGGCGCCCGCCTGCCTGCGTTCGCGCTGGAGCTCGAAACGGTCCTGCACGGACAGCTCGCCGCCCACGAGCCCGCCGACGCGCTCATCCTCGTGGCGATCACCGACCAGCCCGAACGCGAGCGCCTGGCCCGGCGCGCCGCCTACGCCGCTCGCGCCGCCGCCGCGATCGGCATTCCTGTCGCCGGACTGTTCTCCGGCGCCTACGACCGGGCGCTGGCCGCTGAACTGACGCCCGCCGGACGGATCGTCACGGAACCTGCCGACCCCAGCCTTGTCGACCGTCGGCTGGCCGGGCTGCTGGCCGGCGCTGGCGCGCTGCAAATGCTGACGCTCGAGCTCGCCCATGCCCGCCACACCAACCCCGATCTCATCCGCCGCGAACAGGCCGCCTATCGCCGCGCCGCGTACGAGGCCGAGAACTCCGCCGATTGGTAAGCCGGTATGCATACGGCAATCCCGCCCACCTCAAACCCGCGCCGCACGCGGTGCTGACGACCGCGCTCGCCGGGCTGGCCGGCGACCTTGCCGAACTGGCCGCGCTGGCTGCGCCGGACGACGCGGCAGTGCACCAGGTGCGCGGAGGTCAACGAGGCCGGGTCGCCGCCGAACCGTCCCTGATGGTACAAGGCGTGTTTCACTCGGCGGCCCGCCAGCCCCGGCGTGTCAGCTGCTGATCTGAGCAGTGAACAACGCGGCGGTACGGGATGACCGCACGGACCGCCCTGGTACCGGCGCTGCTTGCTGCCGTGGTCTGGCAGGCTAGGACCTCGTGGCTGACTACTACAGTGACCTCGCCGCCGACTATGACTGGCTCTACGACGACGACGCGCTGACCGACGGGTCCGCGGTCACCCGGCCCGCGGTGGCGGACCTGCTCCAGCGGGCCGGTCCCGGTTGTGCCGTGCTCGACGCGGCCTGCGGCACCGGTGTGGATGCGGCGGCGCTCGCCCGCCGCGGCTTCCACGTGCGGGCGGCCGACGGGAGCGACGCGATGGTCGGGGCCGCGGCGGCCCGGTTTCGGCGGGAAGGGCTGGCCATACCGGTCCAGCAGTGCCTGTGGGCGGACCTACCCGACACCATCGATGAGCGGTTCGACGTCGTGCTCTGCACCGGTAACGCCCTGGTGCACGCCGCCGGCCAAGACGCGATGGTTCAGGCGCTCGCCGGGCTGCGGCGGATGGCCCGCCCTGGGGGGCATGTGGTGATCCACTCGCGCAACTGGGAAAAACTCCACGCCGAGCGACCAATCGTGCAGGTCGCGAACCGGGCGAGGACGCGCGGCGGGCGCAGGTGCGTCATGTTCTACGCATGGGAGGTGCCGGATCGCCTGGATCAGGAGCACATCGCTCACATCGTGTTCCTCTTCGAGGACGGCGACCGGATCGAGCCGCACGAGTACCGGATCTCGCTCCTTCCCGTCACGCTCGGCGAACTACGCGAGCGGCTCGAGCTCGCACGATTGCGTGAAGTCGGCACCGACTTCAGCGAGACCACGGACCAATACGTCGTGATCGCGACGGCGGCTTGACCGGCCGGCGCCGGTAATCGTTCCGCGTCTCGTCATTGACCACGGAACAGCACCCGGGCTTTGCCTCCAGGGGCCGGCTCTGCTATTGCCCTACCCGGCCGTCGACACGTTCGCGCAGCAGGTCAGCGTGCCCGCAGTGGCGGGCGTACTCCTCGATCCGGTGCACCCACACCTCCCGGACGGCGATGCCCTTGCGGCCCAGCCGCGTGCCCAGGTCCGGGTACCCGGCCAGCACCGCATCGGTTGCCGCCTGCTCGCGGGCAAGGTCGGCGAATGCCCCGTCGGCCAGCGCCTGACGCGCAACCGCTCCCTCGAAGGCGGCATCGCCCGCTCCGTATAGCCTCGGTGCCGGGTCTCCCGGTTCGATCCAGCTGCGCCAGGCCCGTTCCCCCTCGGCAAGATGGCGGAGCAGGCCCAGCAAGGACATGGTCGACGGCGGCACCGACCGGCGCGCTAGCTGCCCAGGGTCCAGTCCCTCGCACTTCATCAGCAGGGTCAGCCGGTAGTTCCGCAGGTAGTCCTGCAGCGTCGCCAGCTCGCCGTCCGGGCTGACCCCCTCACTGTTGCGCGGATCCTCGCCGGGGTCCGCCCACATATCGGGATAGACGCTGGCCTTGGTCCACCGCTCGGGCACGTCGCTCACCGCGTTCACGGTGCCAGGCGGCGGCCCGGCACGCAACCGAGTATTCAGGCGGGAAAGCGGAGGCCGCCGGGCGCGCTCAGGTACCCGTGGACCTCACGCTTGCTCTGTTCGGACACGAGACCATAAGCGCGCCTGGAGTGTCTCAGATTGTGCGCGGCCCGGGATGGCGGCAGCGCGGCCCGGTCAGATCCGCGTAACGCCTTCGTTCACGGGTTCAGGAACTGGCGCCAGCCGCCCGGCAGGGTGGTCTGGCCCACCTCGACCAGGTACCCGTCGGGGTCACGCATGTAGCAGCGGAGCTCGGTCTTGTGCTGTTTCGGTGGCGTGAGGAACTCGGCGCCTCGCGCGCTCCACTCCGCGTAGACGGCGTGGATGTCCGAGACCCGGATGTTGAGGAAGCTGCTGGCCAGGTCCGGATCGCGCGGTGTCTCGAGCGTGACGGCCGGCTTGTCGTCGGTCGGGCCGCCGCCCACGTTGATGATGATCCAGCTGTTGGCGAGCGCCACGTACGTCGGCTCACCCGAGCGGATGGTCTTGCCGCCGAGCACCTCCGTATAGAAGCGACGGGAGCGCTCCACGTCGTCAGACACGATGAAGTGGGCCAGCGCGATCTCATATGCGGACGGGCTGCCTTCGGGCATCTTGTACCTCCATGGTCCGGGTAGCGGTACGGGCTCCCCGGCGGCGCGCCGCCACACTGGGTGAACCGCCGGGTCCTGGGCGGATCAAAAGCGTACAAGGCACGCACCGATCCACGCGGATCAGGCGCGGGGCTGATCGTCGGCTCAGCCGGTTCCGGCGAGGACCGGCGCGGCGGTGGTTCTGGCGTAAACAAGCTCCTGCCGCTGCTCGGTCACCCTCTCCCGCCAACTTCCGTCCTGGGCCAGTTTCGTTACTCTGGGTATCGGCCTAGATGCTTCTGGGTGCAACGGGGATGTCCCGACGTGGTCGACAGCGGCGCCATGTAGGTTGGACATTCGAGGCTATGAAAGGCAGTCACCCGATGCGTCCTGACATCATTCCTGGCGGCATCTTCCCTGATTACGCCCTCCCGGACCAGGCCGGCACGGTGCGCAAGCTGAGCGAGCTTCAGGGCCGCGATCCGCTGGTCCTCACCCTGGCGCGCGGTAACTACTGCCCGAAAGAGCACCAGCAGCACCTGGAGCTGGCGGCCAATTACTCGAAGATCGCGGTGGCCTACACCCAGGTCGCGACCATCGCCACCGACGACCATCACACCCTGCAGGAGTTCCGCGCGTCGGTGGGCGCCCAGTGGACGTTCCTGTCTGATCCCGGCCGGATCGTGCAGCAGGACTTGGACATCGCCGAGTACACCGACCCCGAGCACAACCCGATGATCCCGCACACGCTGGTGCTCAAGCCGGGGCTGGTCGTGCACAGCGTCTATAACGGCTACTGGTTCTGGGGCCGCCCGTCGTTCTACGACCTGTGGCATGACCTGCGTGCCGCCACGGCCGAGATCCGGCCGGACTGGGATCTGAGCACCCCGGGGCTGCGCGAGGCCTGGGACGCCGGCGACTACTCGAAGTTCCACGGCTGGGACCGGCGGTCTCCCGGGTCGGTGCCGACCTCGTATGATGACGGACCAGCGAAGGGGCCGGGGCAGTGACCACGCCGGTCTGCGCGATGCTCGGGATCGAGCAGCCGATCGTCCAGGCGCCGATGGCCGCCATTCCGCATCTGGCCGCGGCGGTCTCGAATGCAGGCGCGCTCGGCATGGTGACGCTGACGTGGTCCGACGACGCCGGGGCCGTCGTCCGCGAGACTGCGGCGCTGACCGCGCGGCCGTTCGGCGGGAACCTGGTTCTCACCGAAGACCGTCACCGCCGCCTTGACGCGGCCCTGGAGGCCGGCCTGCGGATCGTCTCGTTTATGTGGGGGGATCCCAGCGGGTACATCAAGCAGGTCCATGACGCCGGGGGCATCGTTATGCTCACGGTCGGCACTGCCGAGGAGGCGCGCCGGGCCGTCGCGTCCGGCGTAGACGTGATCGTCGCGCAGGGCTGGGAGGCCGGCGGGCACGTGTGGGGTGCCGTCGCGACCCTGCCGCTGGTGCCCGCCGTGGTGGACGCGGTGGCGCCGGTGCCGGTGATCGCGGCGGGCGGGATCGGGGATGCTCGCGGCGTCGCCGCGGTGCTCGCCCTGGGCGCCCAGGCCGCGTGGCTGGGCACGCGGTTCCTGCTGGCCGAGGAGATGCCGATCCACGAGGACTACCGGCGCGCGCTGATAGCCGCGGCCGAGACCGATCCGCAGCTGTACGCCAACCTGTACGAGGTCGGGTGGCCCGATTCCCCGCACCGCGCGCTCCGTAACTCAACGGCCACGGCGTGGGAGGCCGCGGGCCGCCCCCCGCTCGCGCAGCGGCCAGGATACGGCGACGTGATCGCGCACTTCGCCTCCGGCGAATCAATCGTCCGCTACGAGCCGGCGCCGCCGATGACCGGAACCACCGGCGAGATCGAAGCCCTCTCGATGTGGGCCGGACAGAGCGTTGCCCTGGCGCGGAAGTCACAGTCAGCGGCGGACATCGTGGCCGAGCTCACCTCCCGCCTGTAACCCCCGGCCGGAGGCGCTCGCACCGCGGCCGCCGGCGGTTTGTCTTCGCCCGGCAGGGGATCGGCTACCTGATCCAGGAGGGAAATTCCGCCCAGTTGTGAGGAGCGCAGCTGATGAGCGAGGACGGGCCGGCCGGCCGGCTGATGTCGGTCAACGTGGGCCTTCCGCAGGATGTGGCCTGGCACGGCCAGACGGTGCACACCGCAGTATGGAAGCGGCCAGTGGAGGACCCGCGCATGGTCCGGCGGCTGAACATCGACGGCGACGGGCAGGGCGACCTGGCCGGGCACGGCGGTCAGAACCGAGCCGTGTTCGTCTACCAGCTCGAGTCGTACCAGTACTGGCAGCAGCAGCTGGGCCGCGATGACTTCAGTTACGGGCAGTTCGGGGAGAACTTCACCGTCCGCGGCCTGGCCGATGACCAGGTGTGCATCGGCGATCACTTCCAGATCGGCGACGCGCTGTTCGAGGTCACCCAGCCGCGGGTGACCTGCTACCGAGTGGGTATCCGGATGAACGACGCGCGCATGCCGGCCCTGCTGGTGTCCCATCACCGGCCTGGGTTCTACCTCCGGGTGCTGCGCGAGGGCGCCGTGCAAGCCGGGGACGAGATCGTCAAGGTGGCTGCCGGGGCCGAGGCTATGACGGTAGCCGAGATCGACGCCCTGCTCTACCTGCCCGGGCACCCGCGCCAGCAGGTGCTGCGCGCGCTGCGCATCCCGGCCTTGTCCGACGGCTGGAAAGCCTCGTTCCGGGCCATCGCCGATCAGGCCGCGGCTCCCGGTGCCGCGGGGAACGCCGGGCTGACCGCGGTGAGCCCGCCGCCGGCCTGGCCCGGGTTCCGCCCGCTGGCCGTGACCGCCGTGGAACGGGAAAGCGATTCGGTGATCTCGGTGTACCTGGCCGATCCGGACGGAGCTGCCCTGCCGGCCGCCTTGCCGGGACAGTTCCTGACCCTGCGGCTGAACGTCGTCCCCGGCACGCCACCGCTGCTGCGCAGCTACTCGCTGTCCGGACCGCCGGACGCTGGTTCCTACCGCGTCAGCGTCAAGCGCGAGCCGCACGGCACGGGCAGCCAGTTCATGCACTCCCGCGTCCACCCGGGCGATCAGCTGGAGGCGGCCGCGCCGCGCGGCACCTTCGTGCTGCGGCCGGCGGAGACGCCGGTCCTGCTGATCAGCGCGGGAGTCGGGGCAACCCCGGTCCTGGCTATGCTGCACGCCCTGGCCGCCAGCGGATCCGCCCGCGACATATGGTGGCTGCACGGCGCCCGCAGCCGGGCCGAAGAGCCGTTCGCCGCGGAGTCGCGTTCGCTGCTGGCCGGCCTGGCCCGCGGACACCGGCATGTCTGCTACAGCCGGCCGGGTCCCGGTGACGTCCAGGGACGCGACTACCAGACGCCGGGGCGGCTGTCCGCGTCCGTGCTGGCCGCGCTGGAGCTCCCGCGTGACGCCGACGCCTACATCTGCGGCCCGGCCGGGTTCATGGCCGACATCTCCGCCGCCCTGGTGGACCTCGGCATCGACCCAGGCCGCGTGCGGACCGAGATCTTCGGCGCTGCGCCGTCGCAGACGCCCGGCATCGCGGCGGCCGCGGCCCGGCCGCCGCACCCGCCGGCCGGTGAC
>JASHVM010000613.1:0-4868 GCA_030044595.1 Streptosporangiaceae bacterium | reverse complement strand
CGCACGACATCCTCAAGCAGCGGATGCCGGTCGAGCAGGCCCTGGCCGCGATCGAGGAATCCGGCGCGCCGATGGTGTCCATCGCCGGCGGCGAACCGCTGATGCACCCGCAGATCGACGTGATCGTCGCCGAGCTGATCAAGCGCAAGAAGTTTGTGTTCCTGTGCACGAACGCGCTGCTGATGCCGAAGAAACTGGACAAGTTCAAGCCCTCGCCGTATTTCGCCTGGGTGGTGCACATCGACGGGCTCCGCGACCGGCACGACGAATCGGTCTGCAAGGAAGGCGTCTTCGACGAGGCGGTCGCCGCGATCAAGCTCGCGAAGTCGCGCGGGTTCAAGGTGAATACGAACACCACGTTCTTCAACACCGACACCCCGCAGACCATCATCGACGTGCTGAATTACCTGAACGACGACCTCGGCATCGACGAAATGCAGATCTCGCCCGCGTACGCGTACGAGAAGGCACCGGATCAGGAGCATTTCCTCGGCGTGACCGAGACCCGCGAGCTGTTCCGCAAGGCGTTCGCCGACGGGCGGCGTAAGAAGTGGCGGCTCAACCACACGCCGCTGTTCCTGGACTTCCTCGAGGGGAAGACGGACTTCGGCTGCACCGCGTGGGGAATACCTTCCTATTCGCTGTTCGGCTGGCAGCGGCCGTGCTACCTGATGTCCGACGGGTACGTGAAGACCTACAAGGAGCTCATCGAGACCACGGACTGGGACGCCTACGGGCGGGGCAAGGATCCCCGGTGCGCCAACTGCATGGCGCACTGCGGGTACGAGCCGTCGGCCGTGCTCGCCACCATGGGCTCGCTGCGCGAGTCGATCAGGGCGGTTCGCGGCGCCTGACGGCGCCTTTCCGGCTAAAGACTCCACCCGGAGATCGGGGTAATCCCGCAGGTTCCGCTCAGCGGTTGTTCAGGTAACGCAGCCATGCTCTGAGGTGGCGCGGCGTCCGCTCCCGGGATCGGGCCGCGCCGCCATCTATGCGGAGACAGGGCCACATTTGCCAACCCAGCGATCGCGCTGGCTACAGACAAAGGGCGTGCTACGCGTGCGGTCTGCCGCGCAGCCGACAGGAGTGCGGAAATGTTTTTCACCTATTTGCGGCGCGAGCTACTGGGGCGGATGCGCCAGGCCGTGTTCATCGCGCTCGGCCTCGCGCTCGGCGTCGGGCTGGTCATCACGGTGACGTCGGCCGCCAACGGCGTCAAGAACGCCCAGGGCACGGTGCTGCACGCGCTGTACGGCGTGGGCACTGACGTGACCGTGACCAAGACCCCGACCGCCGGGTCGTTCACGCCCGGCTCGTTCGGTATCGGGTTCAGGACCGGGACCACCAAGCGGCCCGCGGCCGGCACCAAGATCAACGACAGCACGCTCAGCAACACGGCCACGCTCGCCTCGATCGACGGGTCGTCGGTCAACACGGTCGCCGGCCTGCAGGACGTCGCCGCGGCGGCCGGCGGGCTGACCCTCACCGACCGGACGATCAGCGGCACCATGCCCGCCATCAACTTCAACGGCGGCAGCGGCGGCGGCAGCGGCAGCGGCGGGGGCGGAGGCCCCTTCGGCGGCGGCTCCGGGGGCGGCTCAGGCAGCTCCGGATTCCAGAACTTCCGCGCGAGCTTCAACAGCAACAGCTTCGGCGTCGAGGGCGTGGACCTGACCGCGGGCGAACTCGGCCCGCTCAGCTCCGGCAAGCTGAGCTCGGGGCGTACCTTCACCACCGCGGACGCCAGCTCCGACGTCGCGATGATCGACGCCTCGTACGCGACGCAGGAAAAGCTCACGGTCGGCTCGACCATCGCCATCGGCAACAGCAAGGGCACCACGACGAGCTTCAAGGTCATCGGCATCGTCAGCGAGCCGGCCGGCGACAACCCGTCGGACGTGTACATCCCGCTCGCGGTCGCGCAGAACCTGGCCAACATGAAGAACGACGTGAACACCATCTACGTCGCGGCCAACAGCTCCGCAGCCATCCCCGCCGTGCAAAGCGAGATCAAGAAGGCCCTCCCCTCGGACACCGTGACGACTTCCAGCGACCTGGCCAGCGAGGTCACCGGCTCGCTGTCCAGCGCGTCGAGCCTGGCCAACAACCTCGGCAAGTGGCTCGCCATCGCGGTGCTCATCGCCGCGTTCCTGCTGGCCAGCCTGCTCACGCTGTCCGCGGTCTCGCGCCGGGTCCGTGAGTTCGGCACGCTGAAGGCCATCGGCTGGAAGAGCCGCCGCATCGTCGGCCAGGTCATGGGCGAGTCGGTCACCCTGGGCCTCATCGGCGGCGTGGTCGGCGTTGGGCTCGGTTTCCTCGGCGCCGAGCTGGTGTCCAAGCTGTCGCACACGCTGAGCGCCACGGTGGGGACGACCACCGGCTCGGCCACCCCGGGAGGCGCCAGGCAGTTCGGCTTCGGCGGCGGCGGCAGCGGCGGCGGGGGTGGCTTCCCCGGCGGCGGCTCCGGCGGCGGAGGCGGCGGCTTCGCGGCGGCTAATACGGCCAACAACGCCAACCACACTGTGGCGGTTCATCTCACCGCTTCGCCGACCGGGGAGGTCATCGTGCTCGCGGTCGTGCTGGCGGTGGCCGGCGGCATCATCGCCGGGATGTTCGGCGGGTGGCGGGCGGCCCGGCTGCGCCCGGCGGACGCGCTGTCCAGGGTCGGCTGACCCCCCACGAACCCCACTGCAACGGGAGAAGATCCAGATGTACAAGCTCTCCGGAGTTACAAAGAACTACCAGAAGGGTCGTGGGACCGTCGCCGCCTTGCGCGGCGTGGATCTCGTGGTCGAGGACGGCGAATGGCTGGCCATTCAGGGGCCCACCGGTCAGGGCAAGTCCACGCTGCTGCACATCCTCGGCGGCCTGGACCGGCCGTCGTCCGGCGTCGTCGAGCTGGACGGGCGTGACCTCGCCCAGCTGCGCGAGGCCGAGGTGACCAAGGTCCGCGCCGAATCGATCGGCTTCGTGTTCCAGACCTTCAACCTGGTCCCCGTGCTCACCGCCCAGGAGAACGTGGAAACGGCGCTCGTCCCGCTGCACGTTTCCGCCGACGCGCGGCGGCAGCGGGCCGAGATGGCGCTGGAGGCCGTCGGCCTCGGCGACCGGCTGCGGCACCTGCCCGGCGAGCTGTCCGGCGGCCAGCAGCAGCGGGTCGCCATCGCGCGGGCCCTGGTGAAGGAGCCCAAGGTCCTGCTGGCCGACGAGCCCACCGGCAACCTCGACGAGAACACCAGGGACGAGATCATCGCCCTGCTGGAGACGATGTGGCGCGAGCGCGGGCTGACCATGGTGTTCGTCACCCACGACAGCACGGTCGCGCGCCGGGCCCAGCGTATCGGCGTGATGAAGAACGGCCGCCTGGGCTTCAAGCAGCCCCGGCGCACCCAGCCCGCGAGCACCCAGCCCGCGAGCACCCAGCCCGCCTCGGTCCAGGCCGCCAGCGCCGAGTCCGCCGCCGGGGCCGCTTACTCGTACGCTCCCGACCTCCAGCGGCGCGACCTGCAGCCGCCCGACCTTCCTGACGTCCAGGACTCCGGGCTGCAGGACTCCGACCTCCACAACCTGCAGGACCCGGACCTGCAGGACTCCGGTTTCCGCGACCCCGATACCTCCCCAGCCGATTCCGTCGCCTTTCCCGAGTAGCGCGTCCACCGGCACCCGCTTCTTCTGTCACCGGGGCCGGCCCGCCTCGCGGCAGTCCCCGTCTGCCGCGAGGCGGGCCTCTCCTTCGCCGCGCCCGCCGCCCAACAGAACCGTTACGGTGCGGCACCCATGTGTGCCTCCGCTCCGCGCCGTTAACCGTCGAGGAGGGCTTCGCGGCGGAGCACGGCGGGCAGGTCGGCAGGTTCCGGGCGGACGCCGGACAGGCCCCGCGCGGCGAACCAGCGGCCGATGTTGTCTGCATCGCGGCTCAGGAACCAGGCCCCGCGCGGGTTCGCGATCACGTCGACGACTTGCGGCAGGTCGATCATGACCAGCCGCCCGTCGTGCACCAGCAGGTTGTACGCGGACAGGTCACCATGGGCCAGGCCGTCCCGGGCCAGGGCCACGAGCGCCTCCACCAGCTGGTCCCACAGGTCGGCGAGCTCGGCGGCGGCGGGCCTGGTCTCGGCCAGCCGCGGCGCGGCTGTGCCGTCCGGTGCGCCGATGAACTCGAGCAGCAGCTCGGTGCCGAGGATCTGCGCCGGATAGGGGACCGGCATCCCGGCTGCGAACAGCCGGGCCAGCGCGCCGAACTCGGCGCTCGCCCACTGGCCCGCGATGGCCTGCCGCCCGAACGTGCTCCGGCTCGACACGGCCCGGCTGACTCTCGACTCCCGGGTCTTGCGCCCCTCGAGGTATCCGCTGTCGCGGTGGAACATCCGGCGATCGGCGGACCGGTACCGCTTGGCGGCGAGCAGGCAGCACCGGTCCGTCCCGGGTACGCCGCGCCGGAGCAGGAAGACATCGGCTTCCTTGCCGGTCTTCAGGATGCCGAGCTCGGTATCGACCGCGGCCAGTTCGGTGACCAGCCAGCCCGGGTAGGGCTTCGGCCCGCGTTCGGTGGGCGTCGACTGGTCCCAGGTAGACCAGCGGTCACCTTCCGGCAGCCCGTCGGTGGCGTCGAATTCCTTGATCTGCGGCAGCATCCGGCGCCCCCGGACGCGCTTGGCCGTAGTCGGCTCGTCGTCGTCGAAGCGCCGCCTACCGCGGCGTGAACCTCCGCGGTGCGCGAAGGGAATGTCGTGCACGGGTGGTGCTCCTCAGCTGAGCGTCGGGCAGGGCGGGCGGCAACGCGCCCGCGACGGGCGTATACATCCAGCGCCTCCCTTCCGCTCAGCCGGCCAGCGCCGGCCCGGACCTCCTGCACGCTGCCATACCGC
>JASHVM010000612.1:0-2593 GCA_030044595.1 Streptosporangiaceae bacterium | reverse complement strand
CTCGGCGACCGCGCCTGGCCGCGCCGGGCCGCCGACCCGGCGCGCGGCGCCGCGGGCCTGGTCGTGGCTAAGGTCTAGCTACGTGTTCACCGAGAAGCCGAGGTTGACGCCGCCGTGGCTCGGGTCCGGCCAGCGGGACGTGACTACCTTGCCGCGCGTGTAGAAGTGCACGCCTTCGGTACCGTGCACGTGCGTATCGCCGAACAGCGACGCCTTCCACCCGCCGAAGGAGTAGTAGGCCATCGGCACCGGGATCGGCACGTTCACGCCGACCATGCCGATCTCGGCCTCGGACACGAACCGGCGCGCCGCTCCCCCGTCGCAGGTGAAGACGGCCGTGCCGTTGCCGTACCGGCTGGCGTTAACCAGCTCGACCGCGGCTTCGTAGCTCGGCGCGCGCAGCACGCTGAGCACCGGGCCGAAGATCTCATCGGTATAGCAGCTCATCTCGGCGGTCACGTGGTCGAGCACGCTCGGGCCGAGCCAGAACCCGTCCGGGTTCCCGCCGATCACGGGGTGGACCCGGCCGTCGACGGCCAGCGTGGCGCCCTCGCGGACGCCACTGTCCAGGTAGGAGGCCACCCGGTCCCGGTGCGGCCCGGTGACCAGCGGCCCCATCTCGGACCGCTCGTCGGAACCCGGCCCGACCCGCAGCGCGGCCACCCGGTCCCTGATCCGGGACACGAGCTCGTCTCCGATCGGGTCAACGGCCACCACCGCGGAGATCGCCATGCAGCGCTCCCCGGCCGAGCCGAAGCCAGCCGAGACCGCCGCGTCGGCAGCCAGGTCGAGGTCGGCGTCGGGCAATACCACCATGTGGTTCTTGGCGCCGCCCAGGGCCTGCACCCGCTTGCCCGCCCTGGTCCCGTTTTCGTACACGTACCTGGCGATCGGGGTGGAGCCGACGAAGCTGACCGCGGCGATGCCCGGGTGCTCGAGGATGGCGTCCACCGCCACCTTGTCCCCGTGCACGACGTTGAAGACGCCGTCCGGCAGGCCGGCCTCGGCCCACAGCGAGGCGAGCAGCAGCGACGCGGACGGGTCCTTCTCGGAGGGCTTGAGCACGAACGTGTTGCCGCACGCGATCGCGAGCGGGAACATCCACATCGGCACCATGGCCGGGAAGTTGAACGGCGTGATGCCCGCGACGACGCCGACCGGCTGCCTGATCGAGTACGAGTCCACGCCGGTGGAGACGTTCTCGGAGTACCCGCCCTTGAGCAGGTGCGGGATCCCGCAGGCGAACTCGACGACCTCGAGGCCGCGCGAGACCTCTCCCGCGGCGTCCGAGGCGACCTTGCCGTGCTCTTCGGTGATCAGCTTGGCGAGCTCGGTGGCGTGGTCGCGGACCAGCTCACGGAAGGCGAACAGGACAGAGGCGCGCTTGGCCAGCGAGACACGGCGCCAGGTGGCGAACGCGTCGGCGGCCGCCGCTACGGCCAGGTCCACCTCGGCGGGGCTCGCGAAGTCGACCTGACCGGTGACCTGCCCCGTCGCCGGGTCGTACACGTTGCCGTGCCGCCCCGCCTCGCCGTCCCAGGGCTTGCCTGCGATCCAGTGGGTACAGTGCTTCATCGCTCGCTTCTCCGCGTGTCGCTCGGCTGCTTGCTCACGTGGCCTTGGTCTCCTCGTTCACCGCGGTAAGGGCATCGGTCAAGATGCCGAGGCCTTCCTTGGCCTCGGCCTCGTTCAGGGTCATCGGCGGCGCCATCCGGAGCGTGTGCCCGTACAGGCCGCCCTTGCCGACCAGCAGGCCGCGCTCCCGGGTGGCCTCGAGCATCCTGGCCGCCAGCGGCGGGCTGGCCTTCTTCGTGGCCGGGTCCACCAGGTCAAGCGCGAACATCAGGCCCTTGCCGCGCACCTCGCCCACGATGTCCAGCGTGCTGGCCGCGTCGCGGAGCCCGCTGATGATCAGCCCGCCGGTCACGGCCGCGTTGCGCTGCAGGTCGTGCGAAAGCAGGTAGTCCAGCGTGGCGTTGCCCGCCGCGGTCGAGAGCGGGTTGCCGCCGAAGGTGGAGATGCCGTTGCCCCGGATGCCGTCGAGAAGCTCGCCGCGGGCTACCACGCCGCCGATCGCGAAGCCGTTGCCCAGGCCCTTGGCGAACGTCATCGCGTCCGGGGTGATCCCGTGCGCCGAGATGCCCCAGAAGTGCTCGCCGGTGCGTCCCCAGCCGGTCTGCACCTCGTCGGAGACCAGCAAGATGCCGTGCTCGTCGAGGACCTCCTTGTACGCCGCGAGGAGCCCGTCGGGCGCCATCGTGAACCCGCCCACGCCCTGGATCGGCTCGGCTATCAGGCAGCCGACGTCGGCGGGGTGGATCCCGGCGGCCAGCAGGGCCCTCAAGTCCTCCACGCAGACCTTGATGTACTCGGCGTCGGACAGGCGTGCGTAGGGAGCGAGGTGCCGGTCCGTGCCGTGCAGGTAATGAGCGCCGAACGGGTCGTGGCTCGACATCTTCCACGCCGCGACCCCGGTCACGGAGACGGCGCCGAACGAGCGCCCGTGGTAGCTGCCCCGCATCGCGAGCACCTGGTTGGCGCCGCGGGCGGTGAGCGCGGCCAGCAGCGCGGTCTCGTTGGCCTCGGTGCCCGA
>JASHVM010000611.1:0-3365 GCA_030044595.1 Streptosporangiaceae bacterium | reverse complement strand
TGTCAGCGCCGTAGGTGAGGTCCCCGGCCAGCAGCAGCGGCGGCCGATGGGCGCGGCGGATCAGCAGCGACACCGACCCGGCCGTGTGGCCGGGGGTGGGCAGCAGCGTCAACGACCCGTCGCCCATCACGTCCAGCGATTCGGTGAACGGCGCCAGACCGGGATCCTTCGCGGACTCCATGGTGAACTGGCGCCAGTGCAAGCCGGGCAGCTGGATGTGGTTGCGCATAAAGCCGCGCAGCTCCGGGCCGGGCTTGGCCAGCTCGGCCCATTCGGCGGCGGACACCAGCAGGTCGGCGCCGGTCAGCTCGGCCAATCCGCCGATGTGGTCCTGGTGGAGGTGAGACAGGACGGCGGTATCCACGTCGGAAGGGGCGTAGCCGAGCGTGGCGAGCTGCGCGGACAGAGTGTCCTGCTCGCCGCTGTCGAACCGGGCGAGCCGGTCGTACATGTAGCCGGTGAGGCCGCCGGGGAAGTAATGGTCATCGGTGACCGAGGCGCGGTCCTGCCCGGTGTCGAACAGGACCAGCCCGCGGGTGTGCTCGATGACGTAGACGTTGATCGGCCGTGGCGGGGTCCACTGCCGGGATGTCAGCAGCCACCAGTACATCGGCTTACGGCTGCCGTAGGGGTGTTCGGGCCGGATCTGCACGGTCCCGGTGCTGATCACCGACACTGCCTTGACCGCGCCCGCTGATCCGGGCTCGGTCCGTGACACTGCGGTCGGGGTGTTCATGGCTTGACCCTCGTTTCTGCACTCCTGGCCCGGTCGTCCCGGTCCTTACATCACCCAGGCTCCCGCCAGCGGGCGGGCATGTCAGTGACGTCAGTTGCGGCCCGGGCGACCAAAGTCACAGGCCGGCGGATCCCCCGGACTCGGCGTACAACCGGGTCGCGTCCAGGATCACGATGCGGTCCGCCGCGGTCGCGATGACTCCGGCGACCCGCAGCTCGCGCAGCACCCGGGCCACCACCTCGCGGACCGACCCGACCGCGTCGGCCAGCTCCTGCTGAGAGACGCGGGCGGCCAGCCGGCCGGCCGGCTCCTGCTGGGCGGAGGCAAGATCGAGAAGATGCGCGGCGACCCGCTGGCGCACCGAGCCGAACGCGTTGACCGCGGTCTGCTCCAAGGTGTCATACAGCCGGCGGTTCAGCTCCCCGGCGATCGCCCAGGACACCCGGGCATCGCGACGGGCAGCGGCGAGCAGCGTGCGGGAGCTGAGCCGGAACAGGCCCGATGGCTCCACCGCCTGCACCCCGACGCTGGCCGGGCCGCCCACCAGCACCGCGATGCCCAGCACGTCGCCGGGCCGGGCGTACCGGACCGTGACCTGCCGACCCTCCAGCGACGCCAGGAACACTCGGAGCAGGCCGCGGACGACCAGGGCCGCGCGCGGCTCCGATCCGGGCTGGTAGACCGTCGTGCCTGCAGGGTAGTCGGCGCGCTCTCCGCCGGCCCGCAGCTCGCTGATCATCTCGGCTGGCAGTTCCGCCAGGAAGCTGCGCGCCAGGGCGTCCCCGGTCTCACGGTCAGCCATCGTCTACCACCCAGGCGGGACAAAGGGCGCAGATGCGCCGGACCAGCAGTGTAATCCGGGCAGGCACGTGCGGCTCGAGCATCATGCACCTACCGCCCAGGATCTGTCTGGCAGACCCGGTGCTGGGCCAGACCCGCCAGATCACCCCGGCTGCACAATGGGCACGAGCCAGTCCGCGAGGATCACATGGCACCCATCCCGCAGACCGGAAGCCGAGACCTCGCAGCAGATCAGGCTGCGCCGTCTGCCCGCCAGCGGCTAGTGCGCTGAGATGGGCGCGGCACCGCCTGGCCCGCGCCGCGAACCTCTCGCTGCACCGAACCCGGGATGCCAGAGCGGCGCCGCGCATGCCGTCGGCGTAGCCCAGCCCAGGCGCCGGGGCCGGTCCCCCCGACGAGCTCCTTGCGGTCTAGGGCGACGGCATGGGATTCGGCGGCGTGAGCGCCGTGGTCCCCGTGGCGACCGCGATCCTGCGGCCTTGGTAGGTGACCACAGCGTTGGCGATGCTCAGCCTTCTGCCCCGATGAGCGACCGACCCGGTCGCGGTCAGCTCTTCGCCCTCGGCGTGGGCGGGGCGCAAGAAGTTCACCTTGAGGTCCAGTGCGGTAAATGCGGTTCCGGCGGGGGCGATCGTCTGGACCGCCGCCCCGCTGGCGCTGTGCGCCAACAGCGCGATCACGCCTCCGAAGACTGTCCCCAGCTCCTGCACCAGGTCCGGCTGGACGGGCAGCGAGAACACGGCTCGCCCGTCGTCAGCCTCTATCGGCAGGATCCCCGCGTACTGGCCGATCGGAGCCGCTGGTATGTCTCCCCTGATCTGGGCCGCGAGGATTTCGAGTCCGCTCAGACGCTGGAGCAGCTCAGCGCCGACCGGGGCGATCTGCGGCGGGGATTCTCGCAACCGGGCATCGGGTGATCGTGTTGGGTTCCGCGGCTCGCCGCCGGGCCGCGGCCGGATAGCGGTACTGGATGAGAACAAAAAGTACCGGGACGTGCTGTGCGCAACCGGTTGCCCCGCCGGGTCGACCACAAGCCCCTCGGCGAGAGCGTTGCGCTCGTCGGCGTAAATGACCCGGCTGCGCCCGGTGATCTCCGCGCCGCTGGCGGGAGGTTCGCCGAGCACTGTTACGGAAAGCTCGGCCGTCGTGCATGCCGTGCCGACGGGCAGCGTCGACATGACCGCGTACAGATGAGTCATGTCGAGCAGGAAGGCGAAGATGCCCGAGTGCAGCCGACCTTTCGGCCCGCAGAACCAGCCGCTGGCCGGCATCGAGATCGACGCCTCGCCGCGCTGCAGGGCGACCAGCCTGCGCCCGCTCCAGTAGTGGATCGGCGGCTGCGCAAACTGTCCCGCGTGGATACGGCGAAGCGCTTCCAGCCCAGATAGCCCGGCATCCTCGACGTCGGCTTGTGCCCTGTTCCCTTGCGTCACCGTGGATCTGGTCTCGATGTCGAACGGCTCGTCCCGTTTGCGGGACATGCTGCCACAGCCGACTTGGCAGGTTCAATCCCGGGCGATCGGCAGCGATCTCATCGGATCGGCAAGTCCCTCGCGCCGCACGGCGCGCGGCTGACCGCTTCGCGGGATGATCAGCGTGGTTGACGAGCTGACCTCGGCCGACGATCAATGGCACGGTACGGCGGGCGTTCTACGCCGAGCCGGGTCCCTGCTACCGGATATATATAGGACCGGCTCCGCCTCGCCGACCCGCGCGCATCCGCCTGCGCGGCGCATCGTTACCAGCGCGTCACCGATTCCGCTCGGGGCCTGCGCTCGGCTCGCAAGCGCATGTCGAGTACTAGCGCGCCGTCGGGCAGGCAGCGCAC
>JASHVM010000610.1:0-10682 GCA_030044595.1 Streptosporangiaceae bacterium | reverse complement strand
ATGTGAGCGGGGATCAGCCGCGGAGGTGGTCAGTCGTCACGACGGAGGGAGGCAAGGACTCGCACGATGGTGGTAGCGGCCAGGTCAATGTCATCGGCGACGGCTATCCGTTCCGCCCAGGACCACCAGAACCACCACATGCCGTCCTTACCGCAGCCCGCGTAGACGTTCTCCTCGAGCGCCCGCGCGGCCGGGTTCACCACGTACAGGCTGGGGACGCGCCCCGGCGGCGCCATCAGCCACGCCTCAAGCCCACGGTGAGACAGCTCGTCGGCTAGCTTTTCCAGGTAAACAGCCTGCGTTTGTTCTGGGGCGCGGGTCCGCCTGGCTTCCACCGTCATCACCATTGTCACTGTCGTCACTATCAGGAGTCAGCCGAAAACTCAATGTCGCCGCGTCTCCAGCATGCCGCCGCCACGGCGTCCGCGCAACGCACATCGGGAAATTCGCGGCCGGAGGAGGCCGGCGGGCGCACCCGCATTCCCCCCACCCATGCAGACGCACCGAGCCGGAATATGGTTCACGAATGACGCGATCGCGCGGTCCGCGGGGGGCTTTGGCCGCTCGTCCGCGATACTCCGGCCAGGACCGCAGCCGGGCGTCATGCTGGTTCCTCCCCCCGGGCCGGCAGCGGAGCCGGCAGTGGCCCAGCATACAGCACCGTGAGCCGTGATACGGCCCTGGTGAGCGCCACGTACAGCCGCTGCAGCCCCCTGGCCTCCGCGCCGGCGATCCGGGCGGGCTCGACGACGATGACGTGATCGAACTCAAGCCCCTTGGCCAGCGTGACCGGGACCAGCGTCAGGCGCGCGTCCGAACCGGGCGCGCCGTGCTCCACTCCGGCGGCGTCCAGCGCGCCGGCCAAGAACCGGACCTGCGGGTCGGCGGCGATGACGGCGACCGACCCGGGCCGCGCGAAAGCCTGCGCGCAGGCCGCCGCCACCGCCGGGCCGAGCGAGGCGGCCCGGACCTGAACCAGGTCCAGCGCCCCCGGATCCGCCCGCAGCGAGGACGCGGGCCGGAGCCCGGGCGCGATGACGGCGAGCAAGCTCGACGCGTAGTCCAGGATCTGCCTGGGCACGCGGTATCCCACGGACAGCTCCCGCACGTCGGTACCCGGCTTGCCCAGGTGCGTCAGCAGCGACTCCCAGGAGGGCGCCGACCAGGGCGTGGTGCCCTGGGCCAGATCGCCGAGCACGGTGGCCGAGCCGGTGGAGCACCGGCGGCCGAGCGCGCGGCATTCCATCGGCGACAGGTCCTGCGCTTCGTCGACCACGACGTGGGCGAGGCTGGGCGTCCGGGTGATCAGGTCACGCGCCTCGTCGATGAGCACGAGGTCCGCCGCTGACCACCGCGCCGACCCGGGCCCGCGCGGCGCGGGCGACCATACGATCAGGGCTTGTTCCGCCGCGGTCAAGATGCCCTCGGCCGCCGCGGCCATAACGGAGGCTGACGACAGCAGCCCGAACACCAGCCGGACCGGATCGGCCTTCGGCCAGATCGCGTCGACCGCGGAACGCACCGGCCGGGAGCGCCGCACCGCCTCGTGCGTGCGGTCGTCGCAGGCCTCCCCCGCGGCCTCCATCTGGGTCAAGATCACGTGCGCGATCCTGTGCTCGAGCAACTCGCGGGCCGCGCCGTACCGGACGCCCCTGGTGCGCAGCTCGCGCACGAGTTCGGCAACCTCGTAGGCGGGGACCCGCCACCGCCGGGATCCGCGCGGCAGCACCACGGCGTCGGTCGGCGCCCGCAGCGCCGACCAGAGCGCCTGCCGCAGCACCTCGGCCATGCGCGCGTCCCCCTTGACGACCGCGGCCGGCTCAGCATCGGACCCCCGGACGGACACGGTCCCCCCGCGCCCGACCAGCTCGCCGACGGTGGTCTGGGTGACGTCGAGCTCGCCGAGGGCCGGCAGGACGTTGCGGATATAGGACAGGAACGCCCGGTTCGGCCCGACCATCACCACGCCGCGCCGGCGCATCTGCTCGCGGTACGCGTACAGCAGGTAGGCGACCCGGTGCAGCCCCACGGCGGTCTTCCCGGTACCGGGCGCGCCCTGCACGCAGACCGTCCGCGCGGCGTCGGCCCGCACGATGTCGTCCTGGTCGGGCTGAATGGTCGCCACGATGTCCCGCATGGGTCCCGAGCGAGGCCGCTCGATCTCCTCGATGAGGATCCGGCTCGGCCGGTGCTCGGTTTCATCGCCGGGGGCTCCGGGGGGTCGTCCCCCCGGGCTGGCACTGTCGGCCGAACGGTCGGTGCTGAACAGCTCATCTTCATAGGCGGTCAGCTTCCCGCCGGAGAAGCCGAAGCGCCGGCGCAGCGCCAGGTCCATGGGGTCGGCCGCGCTGGCCCGGTAGAACGGCCGCGACACCGGCGCCCGCCAGTCGATCACGACGGGCGTGCCGTCGGGGGCGTGCACGTGCCTGCGGCCGATGTGAAAGCTGTGGCCCGCGACCCCGTCCCCGGTCTGGTCGGGTTCGCCGGCGTAGTCAAGCCTGCCGAAGAACAGCGGAGCGTCCGGGATGTCTTTCAGGGCTTCGGCCCGGTGGTACAGCTCGGCCTTGAGGTATTCCTGCGAGACCCGGTCCCCCGCCATGGCCTTGAGCGAGAGGACGTCCTCTCGCATCAGCCGCAGGAACTCCCGTGAGCGCCGCAACTGCTCGCGCTCGGCGGTCAGGACGGGATCAGCCACGGCCCGTTCGGAATCTTGAATTTCTTTTGCGTGTGAGACGGCCACGAGGAGGGGAACCTACCAGCTGGAAGCGGAGAAGTCACGCGGTTTTCTGCTCGGGCGACGGCCATGTGCCCAGGCCGCGCGGGGTGAGGAAGGCATCGAAGACAAGCTCTGACGCGCCGGTCAGCGCGCCCAGGTCGCCTAGCGTCGACGGCAGCAGGGCGGGCGGATCGTCGCGGCGGAACCGCATCATGGCCGACAGGTAGGCGGCGGTGACGGCGGCCGGGTCGGCCAGGTAGACGGCAGCGGCCAGGCCGGACAGCCCGACGGTCTCGGGGTCCTGCGCGTTGACCAGCGCGCCGAGGCCAGCGCCGAGCGCCTCCGCCACCTGCACCAGCGCCCGGGCGCAGCGCAGATCGGTGGCGGCCGCCGCGATGACCTGCTCGGCCAGCACCACCCTGTCGCCCTGCTCCGGCCGGTGAGCCGCGCGCAGCAGCCCGCGAGCACCGGCGTCGAGCTCCCAGCAGCCGATCGAACCGCACCGGCATGGTTCACTGCCCCCGGTCAGCGGCATGTGACCGAACTCCCCGGCCGAGCCGTGCGCCCCGGTTACCGGCGTGCCGCCGGACAGCAGCACCCCGCCGATGCCGGTCGCGACGTGAACGTGCAGGGCGACAGGTACGCCGCGGAGCACCCCCCGGCGCGCCTCGGCGAGCCCGGCCAGCGTCGCGTCGTTGCCGATCAGCACCGGGCCGGAGCCGGACCCGAGAACCGCGGCCACGTCGACGTCCTGCCATTCGGGCAGGGTGGGCTGTACCATCCGGCCGCCGCTCACCGGGGAAGGCACCGCGACACCGACGCCGACTACGCGGCTGCCGAACTGACGGCTGCGCACCTTCAGCCGGTCCGCGACGTCTTTGAGCATCCCGGTGCCCGAACCAGCGTCTCGCTCCTGACGGTCAAGCACCGTGCAGCGGCCGGTCAGCTCGAAGACGGCCACGGTATAGGAGTCGTCGCGGAGGTCGACGGCCAGCGCCACCGGCCCGGCGGCGTGTGCCGAAGGCACGCCGGTCGGCCGGCCCCTGCTGCGCTGGACCCTGGCGTCGACCGGGCCGGCCAGCTCCTCGATGAGCCGCCGCCCGGCCAGGTCCCGGACCAGCACGGTGGCCGTTCCCCGGGCCAGGTTGAGCTGCCTGGTGAGTTCGGCCCGGGTGAGCTGGCCGCCGCCGTCGTGGATCGCGCGCAGCAGCCGCGCGAGATTGTGCGCGCGCAACCCGGCGCTCGTGGTCGCCGCGCCCTCGTCCTTCCGCACACCCTCGATCGTGCCATGGCCCCCAGTCATCGGTGGTCCCCCTCAGCTGCGAAGCTACCAGTCCCAATGGAAACCGACGGCGGTCTTCTCGGCCAGGCGCAGGTAACGATGAACCGCGAATTGGCTATCGAGGGTGACGCGCTCACTCTCGACGATGGGTCCTTCCAGCCCGTCCCATACCGCCCATACGACATTGCCCGGAAGCTTATCCGGGTGGAACTCGACGCGTATATCAAGGTTCTCGACGAAGAATTGCACGACGCGCCGGAATTCAGGCGGCGGCGGCTCGGCGTAATGGAAGCTCGTCGAGTACTCCAGCGTGGCCGTCTCGCCGGCGGCCAAGGGTTTGGCCAGCACCATATCGACCACGAACAGCTCTGCTATCGGCTGGTATACCGGGCCGGCCAGGCCGCTGAATCCCTGCCCGACCTCAATGGTCAGGGCGTTGGTATCGGCACGGCAGGGAACGCGGTCAACACCGTCGACGATCGCCTCGATCACCTGGATAACGCGGTGCTTGACCGGCAGGGCGTCCGGGCCGACGTAGTGATGGTCGTGCAGGGACAGCGTCTTGATCCGCGGGCGGCCGAGCCTGCCCGCCTGGTCGTCACGGATCGCCCGCGGGCCGGACAGCACGCGGACGTGCGCGGACCCTTCCCACAGCTTGAGCAGTTGCTCGCGTTCCAGCGCGCTGAAGGCGAAGGCCTCGACGAAAAGGGCGAGCGTCGCCTTGGTGAGCAGCTTGCCGGACAGCGCGCGCGAGGCAGTGTCCTTGAGCTGGCGGGGCAGTACGTCGACGTCGCGTTGCGCTCTCGGGTGCTCCCACAGGTAATGGGCGAGCACCTCGGCCACCGCGAGCTGGTTGACCTGCCCGTGCCTGTCGCGTTCGGCGTACTGTTCCCACCTGCGCCGGTACCGGCCCGGGCGCAGCAACAGCTCGCGCATGTATGCCGCTGCGGCCTGGACGCCCTCGGTCACGGTCTCCTCGTCCGCTGAGAACTAAGTGCGACATTTGTCAGCTATGGTACGACTGATCTCGCGGAGGGGGCGAGATCTGCGTGGTGGGGAAATCAATTACACGTCGAGCGGATGAAGGGGACGTCGCAACGGGCAGAAGGGCTGCCATGACAATGCAGGAGGGTGGGGCTGCTGATCGGCAGCTGCATGACAGGGCGTACTTCCTTGACTTGCTCGGCGACAGCCACAATGGCCTTGGCCGGCCCGAGGCAGCCATTGAGGCGTACCTGCAGGCCGCCGAGGGATTCAAGGAGCAGGGAGCCCCGTGCTCATACGCTTTGTGCCTGCTCAAGACGGCCGGAAGCTACCTGTCCTTGGATGAGCCGTGGCATGCCATCGGCTACCTGGAGGCATGCCTGCCGCTATTGCAGGACCTGGGCCTGGTCAGGCACGAAACTACGGCGCGGCAGCAGCTGGCCGCGTGCCGCGCCGTGCTGGCGGCCGCGCGTTTACTTGGGGAGGGCGGGACGGCCGCCTGTGCCGGACGGCTGGCCGACCCGCCCGACCAGGTCAGCACGGCCGCGGCGGGTCCCTCAACCAGCGGGCGAAGGGTAGATTCGTGATATGCCCGGTACAGACGGACGGCCACGCTGGCTGACTGACGATGAACAGCGAGCGTGGCGCGCGACCGTGAACCTGAGCCAGCTGCTCATGCGCCAGCTCGACCGCGACCTGAACGCGCACGGGCTGAACGGCCGCGACTACGAGATCCTGGTCGAGCTGTCCGAGGCGCCCGACCACCGGCTCAGGATGACCGACCTGGCCGATGCCACCAGCCAGTCACGGAGCCGGCTGTCGCACCAGATCTCGCGCATGGAGAACCGCGGCCTGGTCCGGCGCGACGACTGCGAGGGCGACAAGCGCGGCACGTTCGCCGTGCTGACCGACAAGGGCATGGACACCATCGAGCGGGTCGCGCCGTACCACGTCGATACCGTCCGCCGCCACTTCATCGACCGGCTGACGCCCCGCCAACTCGACGAGATCCAGGCCTGTTTCCAGCCGATCGTCGACTACCTGCGCAAGATCCGCGACCGCGACTAGCGGCGGGAAAGATGCCGGTACTACGGCGAGCACCGCAGCGGGGCGCGAAGCGCAGCGGGGGTTCCGGGGGGCTTTACGGGTTCGCCCCCCCGGGCTAAAAACAGCACGGACATGAACTGACCGGTCTCGGCGAACCCGGTCCGCCGGTACGCCGCCCGGGCCGGTGAGTTGAAGTCGTTCACGTAGAGCGATACCAGCGGGGCGACCGAACGCACCGCCTCGACCACGACGGCGGCCATGCCGGGCGCGGCCAGCCCCTGGCCGCGGCATTCCGGCCGTACCCATACGCCCTGCACCTGGCATGCGTGCGGGGTGACGGCGCCGATCTCGGCCTTGAAGATCACCCGCCCTTGCTCGATCCTGGCGAACGCCCGGCCGCTGCGGACCAGCTGCTGCAGCCGGGCCCGATAGGAGGCGCCGCCGTCGCCGATGGTCGGCGACACGCCCACTTCCTCGGTGAACATGGCCACGCAGGCCGGCCACAAGACATCGAGCTCGTCCATCCGTACCCGCCGGACCAGCGGATCGGGCGGCACCAGCGGCGGGCCGGCCGTGACCATGACCGGCTGAACCGGACGGACCTCCCGGGCCGGGCCCCACTGCGCCCGCAGCAGGCCCCACAGCGCCTGGACCTGGGCGGCCGGACCGACCACGGAAGAACACCGCCGTCCCTGCCGAAGCGCCCGGTCGGCGAACGCCGCGACCGCGTCCGGCGTGGCCGCGACGGGGACCAGGTTAGCGCCGGAATAGCACAGCGACTCCAGCCGGCCGCCGGGGGTGTGTCCCCACATCTGGGCGCCGAGCCGGCCGGGGTCCAGGCCGAGCGCGCGCACCCGAGAGCTTACGAATACGTTGGTCACCGGGTCGCGATCGCAGATGGCAAGGACCGCGTCGCGGTCCCGCTCATCGAGAAGCCGCACCGACGCAGACCACGGCGGCTTTACCCGCAACATGACGCCAGCCTACACGGGCGGTATCGGCAGGGGCCGGTCAAGCGAGTCAGCCGGCGGGGTTCGTCGGCGTCGGATCCGGCGTGGCCGGGCAGGTGGCGTTGACCAGCCCGGGGGCCTGCGGCAGGGCACCGGTGGCGAGATAGGCGTTCACGTAGCCCTGCACGCAGGAGTTCGGCGGATCCTCGAGCGACTGCCCGTGGTTGCCGCCGCCCTCGACCACGACCATCCGCGCCGACGGCAGCAGCCTGTGCGCGTCCTGCGCGCCGGCGTACGGGGTCGCGGGGTCCAGCGTGCCCTGCAGCATCAAGATGCCGGGCAGCCCGGCGCCTTTGATCTGCAGTGGCTCGGCCGGCCCGGTGACCGGCCAGAACGCGCACGCGGCGTTGAACCAGGTGTTACCCCACGCGTAGAACGGAGCCGTCTTGTAGATCATCTCGGTGTCCGACGTCCAGTAGGCCCAGCTGCGCGGCCAGCCGGCGTCCGAGCATTCCACCGCGTTGTAGACGGCGAACTCGTTGTCGCTGGTTTCCCCCCACTGTTCGTATTCGAAGACCAGGTCGCCGGTCTGCCCTGAGTTCAGGTACGACGAGAGCGCCTGGGCCAGGCCCGGCCAGAGCTCTTCGAGATAGCCGCTTTGCACGAAGGTGTCATCCAGCTCGTCGGGCCCGATCAGATCGTTGATCGGCTGCGCCAGCAACTGATTCCTGGCCTGGTTGTAAGCGGCTTGCACCTGGGCGGCGGTGCTGCCCAGGTGGTACGTGCCGTCGTATTTGGCGACCCAGGCGAAGAACGCGTCGATACGGCCCTGGAAGGCGTAGTCCTGGTCGACGTTGTCGGTGTACCACACCCCGGTGGGATCGACGGTGCTGTCCAGGACCATGCGACGGACCCGTCCCGGAAACAGCGTGGCGTAGACCTGGGCGACGTAGGTATCCCAGGAAAACGCGTACAAGCTGATCTTCGACACACCGAACGCCGCGCGGATGGAGTCCAGGTCGCGGGCCACGTCCTCGGTGGTCATGTAGGGCAGCATCCAGCCGAACTTCTGCTCGCAGCTGTCGGCGTAGGTTTTCGCCCGGGATTCCAGAACCTGCTCGGCCGCGGCGTTCGCCGGGACGTAGTTCGGGCGCGCGGTGGCGAAGAAGCTCGGGTCGCAGCTCAGCGCCGGCACCGACGATCCGACGCCGCGCGGGTCGAAGCCGACGATGTCGTAGTCCCGGGCTACGCCCTGGTTGAGCCCCTGCGCCAGCAGCGGCGCCCACGGCAGCCCGCTGGCGCCGGGACCTCCCGGATTGATCAGCAAGACCCCCTGCTGCTGGCTCAGCGGTGCGGTGGCGGGCACCATGTCGAGGGCGAGGCTGACATGCCTGCCGGCGGGGTCGGCGTAGTTGAGCGGGACGCTCAGCAAGGTGCAGTCGTGCACGCCCTGCCGGGCCAGCTGGGCCGGGCAGGAGTGCCAGTCCAGCGTGCTGTGCGTCGGGACGAAGGACCCGGCGCCCTGGGTGCTTCCCGCGGCCGGACCTGGCGGCGTGGTGGTGGCCGCCGAACCGGGCTGCGCGGCCGGGGGGCTGGACGAGGTGCAGGCGGTGACCCCGAGCAACGCGGCCGCGCCGACGATCAGGGATGCCGCGCCGGCCCGACGGCTCCGGGTTGTCCGCGCACCGGGGCGGAGCATCCACATGCCCCCTATGATGCTCGATGCAGCCGGATGCTCCGGCGGTTATCGAGTCCTTGATCAATCGGGATCAACCGGGCCTGCGTCCCGGGACCGGCCCGGCCTACCCGGTTGACGCCCGGCCCTGCCCGCCTAACCTCGCAGGTCACCTCAGGCCCGTTTGCTTTCCCACGTCGCGAAAATCCCATACGTTTCCCACATCCATCACCGGAACCGAACACCGGCAGTGGACGTCTGACTGGGGACGGATGGCGCGACTGAGGGCCACCGCACGGGTCCCGTGCCATCCCCCGGTGAAGGAGGGGAGCACGGATGCTAGCCAGACACCGCCAGTCGCTCATCCTGCAGGCGGTCAGGAGCGATGGCAGCGCACGGGTCAGCGATCTCACCCAGCGGCTCGGCGTTTCGGACATGACGATCCGCAGGGACCTTGAGGTACTCGCCAGGGATGGCCTGGTGGAGAAGGTCCACGGCGGCGCGGTCCTGCCGGGGACGCCCGCGAGCCACGAGCCGAGCTTCGAGGCCAAGCTCGTGCTCGAACGGCCGGAGAAGACCGCGATCGCCCGAGCGGCGGCGAGCATGGTCACGCCCGGCACGGCGGTCGCGCTGGCCGCCGGGACCACCACGTTTGCGCTGGCCCAGTTCCTGCTCGATGTGCCCGGGCTCACCATCGTGACCAACTCGCTGCGCGTGACGTCCGTGTTCAGCGGGACGCGAGGGGTGGACGGCGTGGCCGACTCCGTCGTGCTGACCGGCGGCGTCCGGACTCCCTCGGACGCGCTGGTCGGCCCGGTCGCGGACCTGACGATCCGCTCGCTCCACTTCGACCTGCTCTTCCTCGGCTGCCACGGCTTCGACGTCGACGCCGGGCTCACCACGCCCAACCTCGCGGAGGCGGAGACGAACCGGACCTTCATCCGGGTCGCGCGGCGCGTCGTCGTGCTGGCCGACCACACCAAGTGGGGCCTGGTCAGCCTGAGCTCGTTCGCGCGCCTGAACGAGATAGACGTGCTCATCACCGATGACATGCTGCCCGCGGACGCCCGGGCCCAGGTGGCGGACCAGGTCGGCGAGGTCGTCTACGCCGAGAGCATGGCGGCCAGCCACGCGCACCGGCAGGCCGGGTAGGGCCGGGTCCCAGGTTCTGGCGGCCCGGCGCGGCCGGCGCCCGCGCTCCGGCTGGTGTTCACGTGACTGGTGAGCCGTGCGCCAGGTCATCGTGGACACTAACCCCCGGAAGTACCGGGGTAACTGTCCACGATCTTGCGTGGGGTAAGCGCCTAGTAAGCGGTGACGACCGGGGTGCCCTCTTCGCCGTCGGCGGCGCCCTGGGCGGCCAGGCGCATTGCCTCGTCGATCAGCGTCTCGACGATGGCGGACTCCGGCACGGTCGCGATCACCTGGCCGCGGACGAAGATCTGGCCCTTGCCGTTTCCCGAGGCGACGCCCAGGTCCGCCTCGCGGGCCTCGCCGGGACCGTTGACCACGCAGCCCATGACGGCGACGCGCAGCGGAACCTCCAGGCCATCCAGCCCGGCGGTCACCTCCTCGGCGAGCTTGTACACGTCCACCTGGGCGCGGCCGCAGGACGGGCAGGACACGATCTCCAGGCGGCGCTGCCGCATGCCGAGCGATTCCAGGATCGAGATGCCGACCTTAACCTCCTCCACCGGAGGCGCGGACAGGGAAACCCGGATGGTGTCCCCGATGCCCTCGGCCAGCAGGGCGCCAAAGGCCACCGCGGACTTGATCGTCCCCTGGAACGTCGGCCCGGCCTCGGTGACGCCGAGGTGCAGCGGGTAATCGCACTTGCTGGCGAGCAGCCGGTAGGCGTTGATCATCACCACCGGGTCGTGGTGCTTCACCGAGATCTTGATGTCACGGAACCCGTGCTCCTCGAACAGGGAGCACTCCCACAGCGCCGACTCGACCAGCGCCTCCGGGGTCGCCTTGCCGTACCTGGCCAGCAGCCGCTTGTCCAGCGAGCCGGCGTTGACGCCGATC
>JASHVM010000609.1:0-4466 GCA_030044595.1 Streptosporangiaceae bacterium | reverse complement strand
CCTCTCCGAGCTCTACGACGACGAATTCATAGAGTACTTTGAGCCGGATAATGCCATCGATCTTGCCGCAGCTATCAAGCGCCTTCGTAACGATCCGGACCGGCGCGCAATGCTTGCCCGCAATGGCAAGCTGGCCCAGCAGAGGAATGGCTGGGGATCTCAGCGCGCCACCTATCTCGGCGTCTTTGATGCTCTATTGGCACGAGACGACAGCTCGAATGTTCCTCCGCTGAGCCGCTGAGCGAGTCCACCCGGCGCCAGGCGCCGCCGCGAGCTCACTCAGGGACGGGCCGCCATGAGGCCGTATTGATCTCATCGGGATCATCGCCGTTCGGCGCGGAGTCCGCTCCGGGCGCGTTGGCCGGGTGACCCGGCGACGGCAGCACCGCGCTGAACCTCATCGTCTGGTCCCCATCGGGCGCAGGCTCGTCACGGACGGGCGGCGGTTCCGTAAGCTCGGTGGTGGGCGCTACGCTCTCGTCGCTGCGTGGCGATTCCTGTTCGACGGCTCCGGGGGAGTGCGTTGGGTTCTGTCGCATGCCGTTCAGGCTGGTCCCGACCTTCGACCCGTTTTTCCCCGCGCCGCGGAGCGTGGTGAAAGCACCCGGCAGGGAGCTCATCCCGGCAGGCGCCGCAGGATTAAGCTTCCACGGCTGGTGTACGCGGTTGAGCACGCCCGCCAGCGTGGCCGCCCCGGTTCCCCTGATCTCCTCGGCGGCGGCGGTGACAGCCGCCCGCCGCGTGCGGCGCACGTCGGCTACCACGATCACGATGTCGCTGGCGGTCACCAGCGCCAGCGGGTCCGAGACCGCCCGCACCGGCCCGCTGTCAATGATGATCAAATCGGCTATGACTCTCAGCTGCGCGAACGTCCGCTGGAGCCTGGCCGTATCCAGCAGTTCACCCGGAACCTGCGCCGCGGCGCCGGCCGCCATGAAGCTCAGGCCCGGCGCCAGGTCTGCTGACATGACCACGTCGCCGACGCGGGCGCTGCCGAGCACCAGGTCGGTCAGCCCCGGCTGGCCTATTACCTGGAACTGATGGCTGAGCGCCTGGTTCCCCAGATCGGCGTCCACCAGGAGCACGTTGGTTCCGGTGGACGCCATCACCACCGCCAGGTTGATCGCCACGGAGGTACGGCCCTCGCCAGCCTGCGCGCTGGTCACGAGCAGGACCTTTCCCTGGCTGTCCGTCGAGGAGATTACCGGGCTGATCCGAGCCCGCAGGTGACGGTAGGCCTCTGCCAGCGGTGACCACGGAGCCTGGATGATGCCAGCGTCGGGCCGCACTGAGCCGCGGCGGACGGCGGGAATCTCGGCGAGCACCGGAGCATTCAGGCACCGCGCGAGATCGTCCCGGTCCCGGACCCGGTCATCGAGCCGATCGCGTAGGTACGCGGTCCCGACGCCCAGCATCAGCCCGACAATCACGCCTACGGCCAGCAATTCCACCTTGCGCTTGCTGGACTTCGCGGTGGGCAGCGGCGCATACGTGACGATCGTGACATGATACGGGGCACGTTGCTGGGTTGCTTTGGGACTGGAAGTCTCATTGCGGTACCTGGTGTAGGCGGTGGCCACGGCGTTCGCACATGACTGCGCCGCCGCCGCGGTCGGCTGTGAGCACGCGATCTGCAGGATGTTGGTTCCTGCTTTGTTCGAGGTGCTCACGTGCTTCGCCAGATCCTGTTCAGTCATGCCGAGCGTCGGCGCCGCGGCGGACAGGACCGTCCCTGACGTCGCGACCTGCATCTCGGTGGCCAGGATCGGCGTCACCGGCACGCCGCCGACGATGATGTTGGGCTCCACGTCGACCGAGGCGGAAGCCGTGTACTGAGCGGGCTGGCTTGCGGCGATCACCCAGCTTCCCACGATGCAGGCGAGCGTCGCGGCCAGTATCCAGATGGCGTACCTGCGCAGGAAGCTCATGGCAGCGCGGCCGATCCGGCGTGGGTCACGCGGCCGGCTTCCCGCCTGACATGCGCACGTGACAACCTTCTTGCCACTGGCTTAGGCCCCCTTCCACCTTGACACTAGTTCTGGAGTATTCCCCACATTCGTGCCGCCGCCAAGTTGGCCGCCGGCGCTCCATGCCGGTTCTGCGGCCGGCTGCGACCGTCCCCCGAGGACCTCATGCGCCCGGGCCACCGCATCGTCCTCGGCGGCGACCCGATCGCGAGCCGGCTGCCTGCGACCGCTGGGCAGCACGCGGAGCAGGGCCAGCACCATGATGATCGCGTCGCCTGATCCGCGGTAGGTCAGATGAGGGTCCAGGACCATCACGACCGCTTGTGACGCTATGGAGACTGCTATCGCGAAGCCGACGATCCCGGCCGTGTCGACGCGCCGGGCGTAGCGGAAGCCCTTCCCGACGGCCTCCCGGACGAACCAGATGTAGCTGGCCAGCAAGGGGATGCCGCCACCCCAGAGCAGCCAGGTGTAGCCGCTCTCGATCCAGACGTAGCCGTATTCCTGGGTCGGCACCGCAACGCGGGCGGCGGGCCGCACCCCCAGGATCCAGTTCCAGTCGGAGAATATGGTGGGCCAGAAATAGGTCTCGAGATTCTGCAGCCGTACCTGCCAGCTCAACGGAAGCTGAAGGCCTCCTGCTCCCCCAGACGCGGCGGCGATCCGGGTCTCGATCACCGGCCACAACAGCACCG
Organism: Streptosporangiaceae bacterium; assembly: GCA_030044595.1. Classification (GTDB taxonomy): domain Bacteria; phylum Actinomycetota; class Actinomycetes; order Streptosporangiales; family Streptosporangiaceae; genus Palsa-504. Next base: position 1,804 of record JASHVM010000609.1, on the reverse strand, counting down.
CGCCAAGGATCGCTACCGGAATGGCATAGGCCACGATCCGGCCCCGCTTCGTGAGTATGACGATCACCACGAAGCCCACCAGCAGGCTGATTACCGAGGCGACCTCGGCGGACGCCAGCACGCCGAGCGTGTAGGTGACGGCCAGGCCGGTGAGCAGCAGGCGCCGCCGGTGACCACGCCACAGCAGCGCGATCGCGATCGCCAGGTTGAGAAGCGCCAGATCGGCGACGGCGTCCGGCAGCCCGAGCAGCGAGCTGCCACGGCCGATGGACACGTCGCTCGTCGAGTTCACGGGCGTGTAGAACTTGAGCAGCAGATGCGTCGCGAAAGAGACCTTGAGTGACTGGAGGATGCCGATCACGCTGACGATCCAGGCGGACCACATGGACAGCCACAGGCAGCGCATCACCTGCTCGCTCGTGGTGATCACCGACCGTATGACGACGTACTCGGCGAGCAGCTTCCACAGCACGAGGGAGTAAAGAAGATCGTCCGAGTCGATGGCGCGCTGCCTGGCCACCATCATCAACAGCGGCAGGATCGAGCTGGTGACGGCCAGGGCGATCAGGCTGAGGTCGAGGCGGTCGAGCTTGGGCCAGCCGCGGTCCCCGGTGCGCACGCGCGCCAGCCACCGTACGGCGATGACCACGCCGAAGAGCGCCGTCAGGGCTTCGTTCGGCCGGACCAGCGGGATGAAGGAGCCCGCGTTTACCCCCACGATCAGCGGCGTGAGGAAGATGAGCAGGTACGCCGCGGACGCGGGCCTGGCGGAGATCAGCGCGGCCAGCGCGATCACGGCCAGCACGACCAGCGCGTACTTCACGCGGAAGGCCGCGAGCGCCCCGACCGCGGCGCACCCGAACAGGAGCGCGCAATCCAGGCCGAGCTGCCTGGACCTCGACCAGGCTTCCGGATCCCTGCGCATCCGCTGGACGATGCGCCACCGCCCTGGCGATGCCGTGCCCGCGCCGTCCGGCTTGGAGGCTGCTGTCGGCGGGGCTCGCAGCAGCGCTCCGAGGACCCATTGCATTTGCGGCGCGCGCATGACCGCCTCGACGGCGAAGTAGCAACCCGCGCCTACCACGGTGGCGGCGAGCATCGCGGCGACGTGGCCGGCCTTCGAGTGCAAGTGGTCACCGAGGAAAACCGCCGTCACCCAGGCCGGCCCGATCATGAGGACGGAGCCGGCCACCGTGCACAGCACCGGGCGCAGCGCGGACTCGCCGCCGCGCGGCAGGCCACGCCGTAGATGGGCGACGAGGTACGCCGATGCGACAATGGTGCCGGCCGACAGGCCGAGACCTAGCACCGTCAGCACGGCCGGACCGTGTACCGAATAGCTCACGGCGACGAAACCCGCGCATATCGTGACCTCAAGCAGCATGCCGCGCAGCGGAGACTTGGTGTCGCCACGCGCATAACAGGCGTAGGTCGTCACCAGGAACAAAGTCTGGCCGATGATGCCCGGCGCCAGGCCGATGAGCGACGCCGCGATCAGGTGGATAGCGGAGCTGCCGCCGAAGCCGCCGAAGCCGATCGCCGTGGCCAGCGGTGTGGCGAGCACGGCGTAGGCGATCGCCGCCGGCACGACGAGGAAAGCCGCGAACCCCAGGCCCTGGACGTACGTGTCCCGGAAGCTGCGGGCCTGGTCCGGCCCGGTCATCCGGGACAGCCGCGGCATCAGGGACAGCGCGACAGGCGTGGCGCCGAGGGCGACCGGCAGGAAGAAGAAGTTCATCGCCAGCTGGAACGCCACAACCCCGCCGGGTACCCGGTCGGCGACGAGCAGCAGCGCCGCGAACAG
>JASHVM010000608.1:0-4252 GCA_030044595.1 Streptosporangiaceae bacterium | reverse complement strand
GCATCACTGGCGGCCTGGCCGTAGGGCCGCTGGTCGGCGGGCTGCTCGCGCAGTATGCCCCGGCGCCGCGGATCACGCCGCTGGCCGTGCATCTGGGGCTGGTCGCCGTCGCGCTCGCCCTGGCCTGGTCGATTCCGGGCCGACCGGCCCGGGGCGCCGGCCGCTGGCGGCTGACCACGCCGCGGATCCCCGACGCGATACGGCCCCGGTTCCGGGTCATTGCCGTCGCGGAGCTGCTGTGCTGGGCGGTTCTTGGCGTGTTCTCCGCCGTGATCGCCGCGCTGCTCGGATCGATCCTTCATACCGGCAACCTGGCGCTGACCGCCGGCGGCCTGTTCGTGGCGATCGCCGCCTCAGCTGCCGCCCAGGTGGGCGCGCCGCGCCTGGCGCCGCCTACTGCGCAGGTAGCCGGCCTGGCCGTCCTGGCGTGCGGGCTGATGCTGCTGCTTGCCGCCGAGGCAACGTCGAGCCCGGCGCTGGTCGTGCTGGCGATGGTGGGCTCGGGGACCGGCCACGGGCTAGTGTTCGCCGGCAACCTCGCGGAGGTTACCGTCGCGGCCCCCGCCGCTGAGCGCGGCGCGGTGCTCGGCGCGATCTACTTCGTCAATTACGCGGGCCTCGGCGTCCCGGTCATTGGCGTCGGCATTCTGTCGCTGTGGACGGGCCTGGAGACCGCGACGACCGTCGCGGCGATCGTGATCGCGGCCGGCTGCGTAGTGCTGATCCCGTTCGCCGTCCGGCGGCGGGGCTGATCTCGACAGAGAGTGCTTGTCATGCAGAGCAACGTCACCGTCACGCCGGCCGGCGCGGCGACCATCCACACCTACACCGCCCCGGAGACCGGATGGCGGGCCAACAGCCACCTCATCGAGCTCGCATCGCAAGTCGTGCTGTTCGACGCGCCGCTGACGCAGGAATACGCGCGGGAGGTCCTGGGCGTCGCCGGCTCCCTGGGCAAGCCCGTCACCAGGCTGTACATCTCGCATGCGCACCCCGATCACTTCGCCGGCGCCGCCGCGATCGACGCGCCGAGCTACTCCCTCGGACCCGTGAAGGACCTCATCGACCACAGCGGCGACCTGCGCATCCAGCGCGGCTACGCCTGCACGCCAGGTCACTCCGCCACCCCGCCGCCCCGGTCCCGGCCGGTGGACCACACGGTGCTGCCCGGTACGGAGGAGACCCTCGACGGAGTGCGGCTGCGTTTCGAAGCGGTCGCCGACGCCGAGACCGACACCCAGCTCGTCATCGCGCTGCCCGGCGCCGGGGTCCTGATCAGCCAGGACGTCCTGTACAACGGCGTGCACCCGTTCCTCGGCGAGCATGGCTTCGACACCTGGCAGGCCGCGATCACCGCGCTTGAGGCGCTCCCGTACCAGACCATCATCCCCGGCCACGGCCTGCCGCGCGGCGACGGGCTCCCGAGCGGCCGCGCCATCTACGCCGCCAACCGCGAGTACCTGACCGTGGCCGCCACGGCGTTCGCCGAAGCCACCGGCCCGGAAGATCTCAACAAGCGGCTGGAAGCCGCCTTCCCCTCCTACGGAGGCACCGCCATGCAAGGCCTGCAGAACTTCTACCTGTACCCGTAACCATCAACCCTACAAAAAGGAGAACCATCATGGTGACCCATCGTTTCGCGCGCGCCGCCGAAAGCGGCGACCCCGCCCAGATCGCGGCGCTGCTCGCAGAGGACGTGACCTTCCACACCCCGGTCCTCACCCAGGACCTGCACGGCAAGGACCTCACCCTCAGGTTCCTCGGCGAGGCAACCCGCGTCATCGCAAACCTCACCTACACCGACGAGGTCGACGACGGGGAACACACATTCCTGTTCTGGAACGGCATCATCGACGACCGGGAGATCAGCGGCGTGACCGTCGTCGCGGACGAGGCCGCCGGCCTGATCGGCGATCTCACCGTCCTGCTCCGCTCGTGGGGAGTCGTCGCCAACCTCCGCGACACCATGCTCCGCGCCCTGGCCGACGCCGTCCCGCTAACGGCATGGCAGCTCGATGACGGGAAAACGCCCCCCGCGGACCCGGACGCCGGAATCGGCCAGCGTCCAGGCGGGCCGCTCCCGCTCGCGCCGGACGTCGCCTTCCACAGCCCCATGCTGACCAAGACCGCCCGCGGCCAGCAGAACGTGAAGGACATCCACAAGCTGATCGGAGGGATCCAGGGTCCGCGTACCTACCTGGCCAGGATCACCACAGATCAGACGATCACCGAGTACTGGAACTGCGTCATCCAGGGCCATCTGCAGCAGGGCATCGACGCCTTCGACTTGGACGCGGAGGGACGCGTGGTGAACCAGACTGTCTGGCTGAGGCCCTGGCCAGTGGTCACCATCCTGCGGGACGCCGCCATCGCCGGCCAGCTCCCCTCACTCCCCGCCGATTACTGGCTGCTCCCGGCCGCACCCAGCAAGCTGTCCTGATAGATGCCGCGCAGGCATGGGCGAGAAAGCATTCGCGATCCGGTCCAGCTTTTGCGTGATTCCGGGGCGCTGCGGCTGGCCGCCCGGCCGGGCCGTCCGGCACTGGAGGCGCCGCTGGATGCGCTGGAGCCCAAGGATGTGCTGATCGTCGTGGATAACTGCGAGCACCTGATCGGCGGCTGCGCCAAGACCGCGGAGGCGATCGTGCGGCGCTGCCCGCGGGTGCATCTGCTGGCCACCAGCCGGAGCCGCTGGGCATCGGCGGGGAGGTCATCTATCTGGTGCCGTCGCTGTCGCTGCCCGGCCCCGGCCAGGACGGTCTCCCGGCACCCGGGTCCTCCGACGCTATGGCATTGTTCGCGGACCGGGCCCGGGCCAACGGCGTCGACCTGGTCCTTGATGAGCAGGCCGGGCCGCTGGTGGTGTCGGTGTGCCGGCGGCTGGACGGGATGCCCTTGGCCATTGAGCTGGCCGCCGCGCGGCTGCGGTCCATGTCGCTTAGTGAGCTACACGACCGGCTGGACCAGCGGTTCCGGCTGCTGACCGGGGGCAGCCGCACCGCGCTAGAACGCCAGCAGACCCTGCGCGCGGCCGTCGCCTGGTCGTATTCGCTGCTGACCGGCGCCGAGCAGGTGCTGCTGGCGCGCCTGTCGGTGTTCGCCGGTGGGTTCGGCCTGGACGCGGCGGAGGCGGTGGGCGGGTCCGGCGGCCTGGACGTGCTGGATGTCGCGGATCTGCTCGGGTCGCTGGTGGACAAGAGCCTGGTGGTGGCCGAGCAGGCCGGGGCAGGGCTGCGGTACCGGCTGCTGGAGACGATCCGGCTGTTCGCCGCCGAGCGGCTGGCCGAGGCCGGCGAGGAGGCCGCCGCGGCGCACTGCGGGCACTTCCTGGCCGTGGCCGAGGCCGCGGCGCCGTACCTGACCGGGCCGGAGCAGGGAAAGTGGCTGGCCCGGCTGGACACCGACCAGGCCAACCTGCGGCGCGCCGCGGACTACGCGGCCGGTCGGCCGGACGGCACCGCGGTGGTGCTGCGCTTCGGCACCGCCCTGCGGCGCTACTGGATCACGCGGTCCCGGCACCACGAAGCCCTCGAGCTGCTCGCACCGACGCTGGACCGGCCCGAGGCCCGTACGGACCCTGCGCTGTTCGGCGCGGCGCTGGTCGCTGCCGCTCACGCCGTATCGATGTGTGATCTGGCGGCGGAGCGGCAGTCGGGGGAACGGGCAGCGGAGGTTGCCCGCCAGCTTGGTGACGACCGGCTGCTCATCGAATCCCTCACCGCACTCTGCCTGGCTTCCTACTTCACTGGCCAACCGGACAGGGCACTTCCCCTCGGCCAGGAAGCTGTCCAGCGCGCCCGGCGGCTCGGCGATGACGTCCCGCTGGGCCGTAGCCTCATGGCGTACTTGCTCACCCTGGGCTCCATCGACCCGGCTCGCTGCGAGCGGCTCTACCGTGAGGCCATCGGATGTACCGAACGATCTGGCGACCGGTACGTGAACTACACGCTGCACAACAACGCCGGCTGTCATGCGCTGGGCGCTGGGGATATCCCCGCGGCCCGGGCTCATCTGGAACAGGCCGCACAGGCCAGCCAGTCGATCGGATTTGGCAGCTTCAACGTGCCGGTCAGCCTGGGGTTGGTGCTGCGCCAGGAAGGCGACCCGGACGGCGCTCGGGCCCAGTTCGAGGAAGGCCTGCGGATAGCCCGCCGGAACGGGGACCGGTCAGGTCTGGCCCACGTCAGCCTCGGCCTGGCGTGCCTGGCCACCGACTGCGGCGACTGGCACCGCGCCGCGGAGCTGCACGGCG
>JASHVM010000607.1:0-7742 GCA_030044595.1 Streptosporangiaceae bacterium | reverse complement strand
ACGTGCGGATCGCCGGCCCGGGCGCGCGGCTACGCTGGATCGGGCCGCCCGGCCCGGACCTGGCGGTGGGCGCCTGGCTGCTGCCCGACCTGGTTGGCCGCGGCGCGGCCATGGACCTGGTGCTGACCGGCCGCTGGGTGGAGGCCGCCGAAGCAGCCGCCCTCGGGCTCGTGAACTGCGTGGAGGATGACCCGGATCAGGCCGCCGAGCAGCTCGCGGCGGGCCTGGCGGCCCGCCGGGCCCAAGGGATCCAAGGAGGGCAAGGGGTCGGCGCTGGAGTCAAGGCGGTGATGGCGGCCGGAGGACTGCTCGACCGCTTGCGCGCCGAACGCGAGGTCAATCGGTCGGCCTGGGCGCGGGTGACCGGAGCGAAGCCGCCGGCCGATGAGCGGTTATGAGGACTGGAGCGCGGCGGGCTGGCGGCAGCATCTGCCCGAGGTGGCCGACGCGGGGTCGTTCGCCGCTGGACTGGGCGATGACACGATCCCGGCCCTGGCCGCCGCGTCGGCGGCCGCGGCAGGTGGCCGGGTCGCGATCACCGTCGACGGCGAGCCGGTTACCCACGCCGAGCTGGACGACGCGGCGGCCAGGGTGGCGGGCTGGCTGGCCCGCCGGGTGCGGCCCGGTGACCGGGTGCTGTTCGCGGCCGCCTCCAGCGTCGGCTTCGTCCGCTGTTACCTGGGCGCCCTGCGGGCCGGAGCCGTGGTCGTGCTCGCCAACCCTGGTTACACGTCGGCGGAACTCGGGCACCTGGTCGCCGACTCGGGGACGGTGCTGGCGTTCGCCGACCGCGAGCCGGCCCGCCTGCTGGCGGGGCTGCCCAGCGCGCCGCCGACCGTCGACGTCCGAGAGCTGCCCGACGGCGCGGGCCGGGCCACCGGAATCCAGATCCGCCCGCAGGACACGGCGCTGCTCGCGTACACCTCGGGCACGACCGGCATGCCCAAGGGCGTGCCGCTGACCCATCGCCGGCTGGCGGTCTCGATCCGCTCGGCCATGGCGGCCTGGCGCTGGAGCCGGGATGACGTCCTGGTGCACGCGCTGCCGCTGTATCACCAGCATGGGCTCGGGGGCGTGCACGCGGCGCTGGTCGCGGGCGGCACGGTACACGTCAGGTCCCGGTTCACGCCAGGCGACCTGTCGCGGGCGATCGAACGGGCTCGCGGCACCGTGCTGTTCGCGGTACCCACGATCTACCAGGCCCTGATGGATTCGCCGGCCGCGGCCGCTCCCGGCCTCCGCAGCCTGCGGCTGGCCGTATGCGGCTCGGCTCCGCTGAACCCGGCGCTGGCCGAACGGCTGGCGACGGCGGCTGGGCGCGTGCCGCTGATCAGGTACGGCACGACCGAGACCGGACTCAACATCTCCAATCCCCTCGGTGATCCCCGCGGTGACACCGTGGGGGTGCCGCTGCCCGGCGTACTCGCCAGGATCCGGGCCGCCAGCGGCGGGGCGGAGCCTGGCTCAGGTCGCGAGCCACCGGCTGGCCCGGGCGGCGAGCCGGACTTCGGCGCCGACGGCGAGATCCAGCTCCGCGGGCCGCAGGTATTCGCAGGCTACTGGCGGGACCCCGCCGCCACTGAGGCTGCCTTCACCGCCGACGGGTGGTTCCGCACCGGTGACATCGGGGCCGTGGACCCGGTCACCGGGCACCTGAGGATCCGCGGCAGGTCCAAGGAAATGATCATCACCGGAGGGCTCAACGTCTACCCGCGCGAGGTGGAGATCGCGCTCGAGGGACACCCATCGGTAGCCGAAGCCGCGGTGGCGGGTGTCCCGCACGACCGGTGGGGCGAGCAGGTCACGGCCTGGGTGGTGATGCGAGACGGGCACCGATTCGACGAGGCCGCGCTCATCACGTACGCGCGCACGAAGCTGGCCGGGTACAAGTGTCCCAAGCAGGTGTTTCGGCTCGCGGCGCTGCCCCGTAATCACCTCGGCAAGATCGTCCGCAGTGCCCTTACCTAAACAGGTGGCGGATGTTTGCCCTGGCGTAATGGTGCGGACAAGGTGGAGTGGGTAGACCTTCGGCGTACTGCGGTGCCAGAGGTGAGGGCAGTGGACGATTTCTTGCTCGCGTATGACGGCTTTGACCCTGCGGCTGAGGGGCTTCGCGAAGCGCTGACCTCGACGGGCAACGGCTACCTGTGTACACGCGGCGCGGCCGAGTGGGAAGACGCCGACGGCGTGCACTATCCCGGCACTTACGTGCACGGCGGTTACAACCGCGAGACGACGATCCTCAGCGGAGTGCCTGTGCTTAACGAGGATCTGGTCAACATGCCGAACTGGCTGGTCCTCCAGCTGCGCATCGAGGGCGGGGACGCGATCCGGCTGGCCGACGTGGACCTGCTCCATTACCGCCACGAACTGGACATCCGGTACGCGACCGTCGTCCGCCACCTTCGTTTCCGCGATCTCAGCGGCAGGGAAACGACGCTGCACAGCCGCCGCTTCGTGGACATGGGTGACCCGCATCACGCCGCGATCGAGTGGACGCTTGTCCCGGAGAACTGGTCCGGGCGGGTCGAGGTCGTTACGGCGATCGACGGCCGGGTGACCAATGCCGGCGTCGCCCGCTACCGGGAGCTGGAAGGCCGTCACCTGAGCCCCGTTTCCCCGCGGACGTTCGGGCCCGAGGTCGTTGCGCTGAAGACCGAGACCCGGCAATCGAACCTGTACATCAGCTACGCCGCGCGCACGCGCGTGTTTGCCGGTGATCAGTCACTCCAGGTCGAGCGGCGGCTTTACCAGATGGAGGACTATATCCAGCAGGTCCTGGCCTTCGACGTGCGCCAAGGCCAGGCGACGCGGGTGGAGAAGATGGTGGCGTTCTACACGTCACGGGATCCGGCGGTCAGCGACACCTTGATCCGGGCGGCCAGGTCGGCCGCCCGGCACGCCGATCTCGCCCGCGCGTTCGAACGCCACACCGCGGCGTGGGACGAACTGTGGCAGGTGTGCGACATGCGGGTGGCGGGAGACGAGAGCGTGCAACGTCTGCTGCGACTGCACATCGCGCACGTCCTTCAGGTCTGTTCCCGTCATACCGCCGACCTCGACGCCGGGATGCCCGCCCGCGGCCTCAACGGCGAAGCGTATCGCGGGCACGTGTTCTGGGACGAGATCTACGCGTTCCCGTTCTTCAACGTGCGGCTGCCCGAGGTTACCCGCGGGCTGCTGATGTACCGCTACCGCCGGATGGGCGAGGCCCGCGCGGCGGCCCACGAGGCGGGGTTCCGGGGCGCGATGTTCCCGTGGCAGAGCGGGAGCGAGGGGGTCGAGGAGACCCAGCTGGTCCACCTCAACCCGGTTTCCGGGCAGTGGGAGCCCGACCTCAGCCGCAACCAGCGGCACGTCAACGCGGCGATCTTCTACAACATCTGGCACTACTTCCAGACCACGCGCGATCAGGCGTTCCTGCGCGACTACGGCGCGGAGATGATGCTGGAGATCACCCGCTTCTGGGCGTCGATCGCGCACTTCAATCCCGAGCGCGAGCGCTACGAGATCCACGGCGTGATGGGCCCGGACGAATTCCACGACAAGTACCCGGATGCGCGGCAGGGCGGGTTGCGCAACAACGCCTACACCAACGTCATGGTGGCCTGGCTCTGCGACCTTGCCAGCCGGCTGCTGCCGCTGCTCCCCGCTAGCCGCGCGGAGGCGCTGCGCATGCGGCTGGGCCTCGGCGACGAGGAGCTTGCCGTGTGGCGGGACATGAGCCGCCGGATGTTCGTCCCGTTCTTCGGCGAAGGGATCATCAGCCAGTTCGAGGGGTACGAGGACCTGGAGGAGCTGGACTGGGACGCGTATCGGGCGAAGTACGGCAATATCCAGCGGCTCGACCGGATCCTGCGCGCGGAGGGGAAGGACCCCAACCGCTATAAGGTCACCAAGCAGGCCGACGTGGTGATGCTGTTCTTCCTGTTCCGGCAGGAGGAGCTACGGGAGATCTTCGGACGGCTCGGGTATGACTACCGGGCCGACACGCTGACCCAGAACGTGGAATACTACGACCAGCGCACGTCCCACGGCTCGACGTTGAGCTTTGTCACCCACGCCGGGGTACTTGCCACCGTCGACCCCGAGAGCTCGTGGGACCGGTTCCTGGTCGCGCTGCACAGCGATGCCGATGACATTCAGGGCGGTACCACGAAGGAAGGCATCCACATGGGTGTCATGTCCGGGACGCTCGACCTCATGCAGCGCAATTACGCGGGCGCCCGTGTCTACGACGGTGCCCTGCACTTCGATCCCCGGCTCCCGAGCCGCCTCGACAGCCTGTCGTTCTCGATGCAGTACCGCGGAACCCCGATCCAGGTGACGCTCACCGCCGATCGCCTGACGCTGGCGGCCCACCCCGAGGCGGTGAGCCGTCCGGTCAAGGCCGGAGTCCGCGATGATGTTCGTGAGCTGCGCCCGGGTGACCGGACCACCTTCGAGCTCACCAAGAACCCCGCGACCACCGTGCGTCCTGCCCAGGATTGAAAAGAGGCCCGCATGCCGAAGTTTGAAGGAGCAATATTCGACGTCGACGGGGTCCTGGTCGACTCACCGCACGAAAAGGCCTGGCGCGAGTCGCTGCGCGAGCTGATGGAGTCCGGCTGGCGTGACATCCGCGGCCAGACAACGTGGTCGCCTGATGCTTTCACCCCGCACGTCTACCAGCAGTACGTGTCCGGCAAGCCGCGGATGGAAGGCGCCCGCGCCGCCCTCGACTACTTCCACGTGCCCGACGCCGAAAAGCGCGTCGCGGAGTACGCGCAGCGTAAGCAGGAGATGGTCGTATCCCTGATCGAGGCCGGTGATTTCACCGCTTATCCGGACGCGCTGCGGTTCGTCATCGCGACCAAGGACGCCGGGCTGCGCATCGCGGACGCGTCGTCGTCGAAGAACGCGAAGCTGTTCCTGCGGCAGATCCGGCTCGACACGTTCGCGCAGCAGAACGGGATCTCCTCAGCGACGATAAAACCCGGACTCGTCCTGCTGGATTACTTCGACGCCGACGTCTCCGGACGCGATTTCGCCCGCGGCAAGCCGGACCCCGAGATCTTCCTGACCGCCGCGCATGAGCTCGGCGTCGAACCCCGCTACGCGATGGTGATCGAGGACGCGTCGGCGGGCGTGCAAGCCGCGAAGGCCGGCGGCATGGCCGCGCTCGGCATCGCGCGAGCCGACGACGCCGACCTGCTGGCCGCGGCCGGCGCCGATCTCGTGGTCACCTCACTCGACGACGTGGACACCGCCGACCTCCCGGATGGACGGCTGGCGACGCGAGAGACCTGATGCCCGGTCAACGCCCGGCCGGGAGCTGATCAGTCCCGGAGCTGGCGGAGAATGCGGACCAGGTCGGCGCGGTCCGCCTGGCTGAGCCGGCCGAAGACCCGCTCGGCCTCGGTCCCGCGGGCCGCGCGGATCGCGTCCAGGACGCTGGCACCATGCTCGGTCACCTCGACCAGGGTGGCCCGACGGTCGGCGGGATCGGGCCGCCGCTCGACCAGGCCCCGGGACTGGAGGGCGTCGACCACCTCCGTGGTCGAGCGCGGCGCGATGCGCAGGCGCTCCGACAGCTCCGACAGGCGCATCACCCCGTGGCGCCGGAGCACGCGCAGGGCCCGCAGGTAGGAAGGGGTGAGGTCCCAGGGAGCGAGGGCCTCCCGGGACGTCTCCCGCAGCTGCCGCGCGACCGACCAGAAGGCCTCGGGCAACGTCTCGTCGCCCGCTGCCTCGCCCGCGCCGCCGGTCAGATCGAGATCCTGGCTCACCGGAATATAGTACCAGAATTTATTGTTATACCCTCATATTGAGGTTACCTCAGCAATTGCTTCCAGGCCCGCCCCCGCGCGAGCCTGCCCTCTGACAGAATCGAGCACCTTCTTGGAGTCAACACAGACCAATCGAGACATCAACCGCACGGGCCGCGGTCATGGCCCGAGTACCGTTACCGCCGCCGAGAAGGCACAGGCACGCGAGGTGTCGATACGCCGCATCGGCCGTCTTTTTGCCCCCTACCGCTGGCCGCTGGCCATCGTCACGGCCATTATCGCCGCCTCCTCCGTCGTCGGGCTGGCCTCACCGTTCCTGCTGCGCGCCGTCATCGATACCGCCCTGCCGGAGAGGAACGTGCGGCTGCTGGCCTGGCTGGTGGTCGGCATGATCGCGGTGGCCGCCGTCACCTCGGCCTTCGGGGTGATCCAGACCTGGATCAGCACCAAGGTCGGCCAGCAGGTCATGCACGGGCTGCGGACCAGCGTGTTCAGCCACCTGCAGCGGCAATCGGTCGCGTTCTTCACCCGGACCCGCACCGGCGAGGTCCAATCCCGTATCCAGAACGACATCGGCGGCATGGAATCCGTCGTGACCTCGACCGCGACCTCCATCGCCTCCAACCTCACCACCGTGGTCGCCACCGCGGTCGCGATGGTCGCCCTGTCGTGGCAGCTCTCCCTCATCTCGCTGGCCGTCATGCCGCCAGCCGTCTACCTGACCCGTAAGGTCGCCGGCATGCGCCGCGCCATCACCACCCAGCAGCAGCGCGAGCTGGCCGACCTCAACGTGACCATCGAGGAAGGCCTGTCGATCAACGGCGTCCAGCTGGCCAAGACCATGGGCACCGGGCCGTCGCTGATCCGCCGGTTCACTGATTCCTCGGCCCGCCTGATCGACCTCGAGCTGCGCTCTCAGCTGGCCGGACGCTGGCGGATGGCCTCGCTGAGCATCATCTTCGCCGCGATCCCCGCGGTCATCTACCTGGCGGCGGGCCTGCCGGTGGCCGCCGGCGCCATCACCATCGGCACCTTGATCGCCTTCACCACCCTGCAGAACAACCTGTTCAGGCCGGTGACCGGACTGCTCAACACCGGCGTCTCGGTGATCAGCTCGCTCGCGCTGTTCGCGCGGATCTTCGAGTACCTCGACCTGCCCATCGAGGTCGACGACCCCGCCCACCCGGTCGAGATCGACCCGGCCCGCGTCACCGGGCACGTCCGGGTCGAGGACGTGAGCTTCGCCTACCCGGGCGCCGACCGGCCCGCCGTTTCAGGCGTCAACCTGGACATCCCGGCCGGCAGCACGCTGGCCCTGGTCGGCGAGACCGGATCGGGCAAGACCACCCTCGCCTCGCTCATCGCCCGGCTCTACGACCCCAGCAGCGGCAGTGTCCGTATCGACGGCATCGACATCCGCGACATCCGGCTCGCCGACCTGGCCGCGATCGTCGGCGTGGTCAGCCAGGAGACCTACCTCCTGCACGCCAGCGTCCGGGAGAACCTGCGCTACGCCAAGCCCGAGGCCACCGACGCCGAGATCGAGGACGCGGCCCGTGCCGCGCAGATCCACGACCTGATCGCCGGGTTGCCCGAGGGCTACGACACCATGGTCGGCTCTCGCGGGCACCGTTTCTCCGGCGGCGAGAAGCAGCGCCTGGCCATCGCCCGCACCCTGCTGCGCGACCCGCGGGTCCTCGTGCTGGACGAGGCGACCAGCGCCCTGGACACCGAGACCGAGCGCGCCGTCCAGAAGGCGTTCGACACCCTCGCTCAGGGCCGCACCACCATCACGATCGCGCACCGGCTCTCCACCGTGCGCAACGCCGACCAGATCGCCGTCCTGGACCACGGGCACATCATCGAGGCTGGCAATCACGCCAGCCTGATCTCCGGCAACGGGCGCTACGCGGCCCTCGCCGCGTAAGCCGGGGCCGGCGCGGCCGCTGCAGTGCGCGGTCAGCCGCCGCGGTC
>JASHVM010000606.1:0-3417 GCA_030044595.1 Streptosporangiaceae bacterium | reverse complement strand
CACGGCGCGACCTCCGATTGCTACCAGCTCTTCACCGGGCTGCGCGCCCTGCTGCCCGCCCGGCTGCGGCACGCGTGGATCGGGCCGCACGGTGACATGCAGGCCTACGACGGCCTGCACGACTCGGACCTGACCCGGACGCTGCTCGATGCGATCGCGGCCGACCGGACCGTCGGTGCGCTGCGGTTCTGCCGGATCCCCGGGGCCGATATCGAAACCGGGCTGGACAGCCTGGTCCTCACCGGGGAGCAGAGCAACACCAGCCTGGTGTTCGGCGAGTCGTCGATCCTCAAGGTGTTCCGCCGGGTGGCCCCGGGCCCGAATCCGGACCTGGAGGTGGCCAGGGCGCTGGCCGAGCTGGGCTCGACGCACGTGGCGGAGCCCTTCGGCTGGATCGAGACCACGATGGACGGCGTGCCGACGGTGCTCGCCATCTTGTCCCGCTACCTCCGCGCCGCCTCGGACGGCTGGCTGCTGGCCGCCACGAGCGTGCGCGACCTGTACGCGGCCGGGGACACCAGGGCGGCCGAGGCCGGCGGCGACTTCGCGGGCGAGGCCGAGCGCCTGGGCGTCGCGACCGCGCAGGTGCACGCGGACCTGGCCGAGGCGTTCGGTGCCTCCGAGCTCGATCCCGAGGCCATCCGCGAGCTGGCCGAGCAGATGTTCCGGCGGCTCGACATGGCCGGCGCGGCAGTTCCCGAGCTGGCCAGGTACGCCGACATGATCGGCGACGCCTATTCCAGCCTGGCCAAGCTGACCGAGCCGGTCCGGGCGCAGCGAGTGCACGGCGACTACCACCTGGGCCAGGTGATGCGAACCCAGACCGGGTGGGTAGTCCTCGACTTCGAGGGCGAGCCCGCGAGCCCGCTGGCGCAGCGGCGGACCCGCTCCTCGCCGCTGCGGGACGTGGCCGGCATGCTCCGCTCGTTCGATTACGCGGCCAGGCATCAGCTGCTCGCGCATCCGGAACGGCCCAGCCTGGCCCTGCGGGCCAGCGACTGGGCCCGGCGCAACTGCGACGCGTTCTGCGCCGGGTACGCGGAGGCCGGCGGCCCGGACCCGGCCAGGAACTCCGTGCTGCTGCGCGCCCTGCTGCTGGACAAGGCCGTCTACGAGGTCATATACGAGGCCAGGAACCGCCCGAGCTGGCTCATCATCCCCCTCGAGTCCATCGCCGAGATATGAGGGTAATTCAGATAGCAGCCAGCGAGCATGGGCCTGTCCGGCCGTGCGAACGGCCGGCTCAGGAAAAACCTGAAATTACCCGAGTTTTCAGAAGGCACCTAGCCAGGAAGATCAAGTTGCCATGACAGACACCGGAATCAGCCTGGACGAGATCGAGAAGCTGGTCGCCGGGCACCACCACGACCCGCACTCCATTCTCGGCGCCCATCCCGGGCCCGACGGAGTCGTCGTCCGCGCCCTGCGCCCGCTCGCGCGATCGGTGACGCTGGTCCTCGACGACGGCCGCAGGGTCCCGATGACGCACCTGCACCAGGGCGTGTTCACCGTCACCCTGCCGGACGAGAAGGTGCCTGATTACCGGCTCGCCACCTCGTACTCACCGGAGGGGGAGGACGAGACCCTGGCCGACGACCCCTACCGCTACCTGCCCACCATCGGCGAGTTCGACCTGCACCTGATCTCCGAGGGCAGGCACGAGGAGCTGTGGCAGGTGCTCGGCGCGCACGTCCGCGAGGTCGGCCAGACCGCCGGGACGTCCTTCGCCGTCTGGGCGCCGAACGCCCGCGGGGTCCGCGTCACCGGCGACTTCAACTACTGGGATGGCCGCGCGTTCCCGATGCGCTCGCTCGGCGCGTCCGGGGTGTGGGAGCTGTTCATACCCGGCGTGGCCGAAGGCGCGCGGTACAAGTACGCGGTATGCGGGCAGGACGGGGCGTGGCGGGACAAGGCCGACCCGCTGGCGACCGCCACCGAGCGCCCGCCGGCCACCGCGTCGGTGGTGTTCACGTCCCGATACTCGTGGGGCGATGCCGACTGGGTGACGGCGCGCGCCGAACGGCAGCCGGTGCGCGAGCCGATGAGCATCTACGAGGTGCACCTCGGCTCGTGGCGGCCCGGGCTGTCGTACCGGCAGCTGGCCACCGAGCTGGTCGACTACGTCACCGACCTCGGCTTCACGCACGTGGAGTTCTTGCCGGTCGCCGAGCACCCGTTCGGCGGCTCGTGGGGATACCAGGTCACGTCCTACTACGCGCCCACGTCGCGGTTCGGCGACCCCGACGACTTCCGCTCCCTCGTCGACGCGCTGCACCGGGCCGGCATCGGCGTGCTGCTGGACTGGGTGCCCGCGCACTTCCCGCGGGACGACTGGGCGCTGGCCCGGTTCGACGGCACCCCGCTCTACGAGCACGCCGACCCGCGGCGCGGCACGGCTCCGGACTGGGGCACGCTCATCTTCGACTACGGCCGCGCCGAGGTGCGGAACTTCCTGGTCGCCAACGCGGTCTACTGGATGGAGGAGTTCCACGTCGACGGGCTGCGCGTCGACGCGGTCGCGTCCATGCTGTACCTGGATTACTCCCGCAAGTTCGGCGAGTGGTCGCCGAACCAGTACGGCGGGCGGGAGAACCTGGACGCGATCTCGTTCCTGCAGGAGGCGAACGCCACCTGCTACAAGCGCGTGCCCGGCATCTCGATGATCGCCGAGGAGTCCACCGCCTGGCCGGGGGTCTCCCGGCCGGTGTACCTGGGCGGCCTGGGGTTCGGCTTCAAGTGGAACATGGGCTGGATGCACGACACGCTCGATTACCTCAGCCGTGATCCCGTCCACCGGACCTACCACCACAACGAGATGACGTTCTCCATGATGTACGCGTACTCGGAGAACTTCATCCTGCCGCTGTCGCACGACGAGGTGGTGCACGGGAAGGGCTCGCTGGTGGGCAAGATGCCCGGCGACGAGTGGCGCCGGTTCGCCAACCTGCGGGCGCTGCTGGCCTACATGTGGGCGCATCCCGGCAAACAGCTGCTCTTCATGGGAGGCGAGTTCGGCCAGGTCAGCGAGTGGTCAGCCGATAACGGGCTCGACTGGTGGGTGCTGGACTACCCCATCCACCAGGGCGTGCAACGGCTGGCCAGGGACCTGAACGCGGCCTACCGGCGGACCCCGGCGCTGTGGGAACTCGACGCCTCGCCGGAGGGGTTCAGCTGGATCGACGCCAACGACGCCCCGGGCAACGTGCTGTCCTTCCTCCGGTTCCCCGCGGCCTCCGACGACCGGCCCGCGGGGTCCGCGGTCCTCGCGTGCATCGCCAACTTCTCCGCGCTACCGCACGTGGGGTACCGGGTCGGCCTGCCCCAGGCGGGCCGCTGGCGCGAGGTCCTCAACACCGACGCGGACGTGTACGGCGGCAGCGGCACCGGCAACTACGGCGGCGTCGACGCGGTGCCCGA
>JASHVM010000605.1:0-24983 GCA_030044595.1 Streptosporangiaceae bacterium | reverse complement strand
AGGTTCTCGTTCACGTACGCGCCGAAGTACGCCGGGTCGTCGGAGTTCACCGTGGCCCGCAAGGACCGGTCGAGCATGACCTTGAGCTCGGCTGCCTTCAGGCCGTCGGTCACCCACCGGTTGGAGACCGGGCACACCGTCAGGCCGATGCCGTCGCGGCCCAGCCGCGCCACGAGCGCGTCGTCCTCGACGCAGTTGACGCCGTGGTCGATCCGCTCGACCCCGATGTCGTCCAGGCACTGCCAGATGTGGCGGACCGAGTCGTCCTGGTCGACATCGCAGTGCATGGTGAGGCGGTAACCCTCCCCGCGAGCCCGGTCAAAGACCTGCCTGAACTTCACCGGCGGATTGTCCCTCTCGTCCGAGTCGAGCCCGACCCCGACGATCTTGTCCCGGTGCGGCAGCGACTCCTCGAGGGTCCTCATCGCGGAGTCCGCGGGCATGTCCCGCAGGAAGCACATGATGAGCTGGACGCGCAGGCCGAGGCCGGCCTGCGCGTCCAGCCGGGCGCGGTGCAGCCCGCCGATGACCGTCTCGAACGCGATCCCGCGGCTGGTGTGCGCCTGCGGGTCGAAAAAGACCTCGGCGTAGACCACGTTCTGGGCGCTGGCCCTGCGGAAATAAGCCATGGCGAGGTCGTAGAAGTCCTGCTCGCGGCGGAGCACCGACATGCCCTCGTAGTACGCGGCCAGGAAGGAGGCAAGGTCGGTGAAGGCATACCCGGCCCGCATGTCGGCGGCGGAGGCGTAGGGCAGGGCAACGCCGTTGCGCGCCGCCAGCGCGAACTTGAGCTCGGGCTCCAGCGTGCCCTCGACGTGCAGGTGCAGCTCCGCCTTGGGCAGGCGGTCGATAAGTGCCGCGATGTCGCTCATGGCGTGGTCACCTGGCCTGGTCGCCTGGCCCGGTCCGGCGTATCTGCGGCGACGTCAGGCGCGGGCGGTCTGCTCTCCCTCCCGCCGCACGCCGCGGCCGGCCAGCACCAGGTAGACCAGGGAGCCGACCACGATGCCGAGCGCCCAGCTGAAGTCCCCGCCGGCCAGGCCGGGGAAGTGGTTGGAGATCGGCCCGATGTAGGACGGGAAGTCGGACAGCGCGTTGATCCACATCAGCGCGGCGACCATGCCGACTACCTGGGCGATGATGGCCGGCCAGTGGATCCCGCCGTTACGCCAGTACAGCCCGTCGCGATTCGACCGCAGCGCCAGCGGATCGTACCTGCGGCGGCGCAGCAGCCAGTCCGTGATCAAGATGCCGAACCAGGGCGCCAGCCATACCACGATGTACAGCAGGAACCCGGAGAAGTCCTTGTAGAAGTTCCCGTGGAACAAGATGATCCCGGTGACCACCGCGCACACCACGGTGTCGATGATGACCGCGCCCCAGCGCCGTACCGGCACGCCCAGCGCCTGCAGGGTGACGCCGGAGGAGTACATGTCGATGGTGTTGATCGCGAGAAGCTGGAAGATCGCGAAGATCAGGAACGGGGTCACGAACCAGTCGGGGAACGACTGCGGCACCCCGATCTGCGTGATCCCCACCGTCTTGGACGTGATCGTGAAGGCGAAGACGCCCAGCAGCTCCAGGACGATCGACGGGACCGCGCCGCCGAGCGTCGCGGCCCAGAACGTCCGGGGCATGGGGGTGGTACGCGGCAGGTACCGCGAGTAGTCGTTGCCGTTCTCGGTCCAGCCCAGGCCGCCGACCGAGATGATCAGGACCAGCGCGGTGGTCCACACCGCGAACGAGACCGGCTTGGCGTGGAACGTGGACAGGTGCAGCCGGTTGAAGGTGAACCCGGCCAGCACCGCGAAGAACACGATGAAGACGTAGGCCAGCCAGCGCAGCACCTTGCTGATCGTGGCGTGGCCCAGCAGCGGCACGATCATCTGGACGAGGGCCGCGATGATGATCACGACGATCTTGGCGGCCGTGTTGAGGCTGGTCCCGTGGATAGCGAACAGCAGGATCACGGTCGCGACCACGAAGTAGATACCCTCGATCTCGAATCCGACCTGGGTAAGCCAGTTGAACAGCGCCACCATCCGGTTGCCGTTCTGGCCGAACGGCGCCCGGCTGACCATGAATGCGGTGGTGCCCGTCTGCGGGCCCTGCAGGCTCGCGAAGCCCAGCAGCGCGTAGAACAGGTTGCCGATCAGGATCACGGCCACCGCCTGCAGTACCGACAGGCCGAAGAACATGATCAGCGTGCCGTAGAAAAAGAACTCCACGTTGAACACCGCGCCGGCCCACAGCCAGAACAACCCGGAGGGCCGCATCTTGCGCTCGGCGTCGGGGATCAGCTCGATCCCGCGCTGTTCGATTTTGAAGGCGGCGTACTCCTGCGGCACCTCCTCCAGGCTCCGCGATCTGCCGTGCCTGCCCGCGACGGTGTCGCCACTCATTTGTCACTCCAATGGCTGGGGGGTGCCTATGGGATGATGCCTGGCCCACGATCTTGCACGTCTCCGGTAAACATACGGTTTCAGTCGCGTAATGAACAGACACGACATCGTGGTACTGATGAGACCTGGTTTGCAGAAAAGCACTTGTCGGCTGCCTGCGGCTGGCAACACGCCACGTCAGAAGGTCCGGACCAAGCCGACGACGGCCCGCCGGCCAGGAAACCTGAACGCGGCAGATCTCCGACGCCGCGGGCGCCCTCGCGAGCCCGGCTACGGGGTTGGGGACGGCTCAGGGCACGCACAACCCGCGCAAGACGGGCCGGTGGCAGGCAACCCCGTCGGGGGCAACAGCGGGCACGGAGGTCGCGGCGGATGCGGCCAGGACCGGCGGACGGGGTGACCGGCAGGTCGCGGCGGGCGAGGTCGGGCAAGCGGCAGTCCTCGCTAGGACCTTTGCTCGCACCACGGCGAGCGGCTACGTCACCACGGATCATCACCGTTTCGCCGGATTGAGCGAAATGACATGAGCCATTGGTATGAGAGCAGACATTTTGCCGGGGAAACGACGCCTGACGGCCTTCGGAGGCCTATTCGCCGGCTTTATCTCGACTTTTCCCAACGCATAGCGAGGCGGGCGAATCACCACTAACATGCCGTTATACCTGACTGTGCTGCACGTGCAGGATGGTGCCCGCAGCGACCTCACGGACGCAGCGCCGCGTGAAGCCGTCGGTGCGGGATCGCGTGTCGTCGTGAGCGCCCATGATCGGGGGGTAGCGGCCGCTCGCGCCTGGAGGACTTGGCAGCGGCCGAGCCAGGATCGCCTGCTGGCCGCCGGGGCATCGCGGGAGAGTGCTGTCACCGTGGTCGCGCAGCGCGGCGGAGCGCCGCTAGCGTCACCGGTCCTGTGGTCAGGACTCATCCCGCTGCCCGCAGACCCTTATCTCCGCCGGGTAGAGACCGGGAGCGACCTGACCGCCGGCCTGGTCCCCGGCGAGACCGTGGTGCTGACCCAGGGCGAGGAGACCGCATCGGCGCCCGCCGCCCAGGGCGGCACCGGCAAGACGCAGCTCGCCGTGGACTTCGCGCGCACCCTGCGGAACACCCAGGCCGTGCAGGTCTTCGTCTGGGTCACCGCGACCAGCCGGGAGGCGATCATCAGCGGGTTCGCGCAGGCGGCGGGCGTGGTCGGCGCGGGGGACCCGGACCAGGGCGCCGAGGACGCCGCGGCCCGTTTCGTCGCCTGGCTGACGCGCACCGCGCGCCCGTGGGCGCTAGTCATCGACGATCTCGCCGACCCCGCCGATCTCGAGGGGTTCTGGCCCGCCGGCCCGGCCGGGCAGGTCGTGATCACCACCCGGCTGACCGGTGCTGCGCTCAGCTCCGGGGCCGCGCTGAGCGCGGCGGCGGCGCGCGGCCTGAAGATCGTCCCGGTCGGCGGGTTCAGCCGCCGCGAGGCGCTGTCCTACCTCGGCTCCAGGCTCACCGACGATCCCGACCAGCGGATCGAGGCTCTCGACCTGGGTGAGGACCTCGACGGGCTGCCGCTGGGCCTGGCCCAGGCGGCCGCCGTGATGAACGTGACGGGGCTGAGCTGCCGCGAGTACCGCGTGCAGCTCGGCGAGCGGCGCAAGCACATGTCCGGCGTCTCGGTCGAGGGCGTATCCGCGGCGGTCCTGGCCACCTGGTCGCTCGCGGCCGAGTGCGCGCACGAGCTTGCCCCCTCCGGCCTGGCGTGGCCGGCCCTCGCGCTGGCCGGCATGCTCGATCCGCACGGGATCCCCGGCGCCGCGCTCACCAGCCCGGCGGCGTGCGGTTACGTCACGGGCCGGGCGAGCGCCGCGGTAGCGGCGGATCAGAACCTGGCCCGGGCCGCCGTCACCAACCTGGCCCGGGCCGGCCTGGTCAGCATCGACCCCGCGGACCCGATCCGGACGGTGCGGATGCACAGCTGCGTCCAGGCCGCCGTGCGCGCCTACCTGCCACCCGCGGACCTGGAGCAGGTGCTGGTCGCCGCCGCGGACGCTCTGGTTCAGACGTGGCCAGAACCAGGCAGTGGGGTGCAGGCCCGCCGCGGGCCAGCTGAGGCGGCCCAGCTCGAGGCGGCCTGCCGCGACTGCGCGGCCAGCCTGCGCGCGGCCGAGGGCACGCAGGATGCGCTGTGGCAGCCGGAGGCCCATCCGCTGCTGTTCCGCGCGGGCCGCAGCCTGGAAGACGGCGGGCTCACCGATTCCGCCATCGCGTACTGGCAGTCCGTGGCGGCGGGCTGCGCCCGCAGGCTCGGTCCCGGGCACGCCAACGCGGTAGCGGCCCGCGACAGGCTCGCCGTGGCCTACGAGACGGCGGGCCGCTCCGGTGAGGCGATCGAGGCGTTCCAGAACACCCTGGCCGACCGGGAGCGGAATTTCGGGCCCGAGCACCCCGACACGATCGCGACTCGCATCCGGCTGGCGCACGCTTACTCCAGCGGCGGAAGGCCGGCCGAGGCCATGGCGCTGTATGAGCAGACGGTGGCCGACTCCAGCCAGCAGCTCGGCCTCGGGCATCCGGTCACCATGGCCGCGCGGGCGGGCCTGGCCGCCGCTTACCAGGGCGCCGCCTTGAACAAGGAATCGCTCACCGCGCATCAGATGCTGGCCACCGACGCGGAGCGGCTGCTCGGCGCGGTGCACCCCACCACGCTGGCGGCGCGGGACAGCCTGGCCGCCGCGTTCTTGGCCAGCGGGCAGTCCAAGGAGGCGATCGAGCACTACAAGGGGCTGCTGGCGGACTACGAGGCGATGGGCGGCGCGGATCATCCGGACGCCATCGCGGCGCGCGCGAACCTGGCCTCGGCGTTCCGCC
Organism: Streptosporangiaceae bacterium; assembly: GCA_030044595.1. Taxonomy (GTDB): domain Bacteria; phylum Actinomycetota; class Actinomycetes; order Streptosporangiales; family Streptosporangiaceae; genus Palsa-504. The sequence goes on along the minus strand of JASHVM010000605.1, from coordinate 19,737 downwards.
GCGGGGGCAAGCTGAAAGACGCGATCGCGCAGTACAAGCGGGTGGTCGAGGACCGGGAGCGGACCGCGGGCGCGGACCACCCGGACACGATCACGGCGCGCGCCAACCTCGCGTTCGCCTACCGCAGCGCCGGGCAACTGCGCGAGGCGATCCCGGTCTACGAGGGCACCCTGGCCGACCGGGAACGGGTGCAGGGACCGGATCACGCGGACACGCGGACTGCGCGCTGCAACCTAGCCTCCGCCTACCAGCAGGTCGGCCGGCTGTCCGACGCCATCGCCGGGTACGAGCACGCGCTGGCCGACTGCGAGCGGCTGCTCGGCCCCGGGGACCTGGAAACGCTGACCATCCGGTCCAGCCTGGCCGCGGCCCACTTCGCGGACGGCCGCCTGATGGAGGTGGTCACGGTGCTGCGGCGCACCCTTGACGACAGCCAGCGTTACCTCGGCCCGGATCACCCGATGACCCAGACGGTACGGGACAACCTCGAGGCCGCGACCGGGACATGAACCGGTTGAGCCGGACTTAACCCGGTCCCCGCCGCGGGCCGCCTGCGACCGGCGCGGAAAAACTCATTAGGCCCGCGCTGCCGGGCGGGCGTTAGCTAGAATCTGCCCAGCAGGAGACAACACAAAATGTGCCCGAATGGACACGATCCGGATCGCCGGGCACATAGCGTGACTTATCGCGACACATATTCATGCCGCGAGAATCCTGAATATCATGCCCAATGAGGCCTGGCTTGGGCGCTACGCGCGAGCCTGGTCTCCACGGGTCCGCGGCAGCGGACTCCAACGCAGGCAACGGAGGCTGTCGAACGTGGCCGCACAGCAACCCGGAACGCCGACGCAGTCGGGAATCCTGCTGTCCGGGACCGTGCCGCCGCTCGCGGACACCTATTACACGCGCACCGAAACCAACCCCGAGCTGGCGACCAGCGTGCACCCGGGGGAAACCGTCGTCCTGGTGCACGGCGATGAGACGGACTCGGCGCCGGCCATCCAGGGCGGAACGGGCAAGACGCAGCTCGCGGTGGAATTCACCCACGCCATGTGGAACGGCCGGCTGGTGGAGGTGCTGGTCTGGGTGACCGCGACCAACCGGGAATCGATCGTCACCGGCTTCGCGCAGGCGGCGAACACGGTCGACGCCAGCCACTCCGACGAGGGCGCCGAGGCGGCGGCCGCCCGCTTCACCGCCTGGCTGGCGCACACCACGCGCCCGTGGGCGCTGGTCATCGACGACCTGGCCGCGCTTTCCGACCTCGAGGACCTGTGGCCGGGCGGCGCGTCCGGCCGGGTCCTGATCACGACCCGGCTGCCCGCCGCGTCCTTCGAGAGCAGGGACGTCAGGGTCGTCCCGATTTCCGGGCTGAGCCGTCGGGAGGCGCTGTCCTATCTCAGCTCCAGGCTCACCGACCACCCCGACCAGCGGATCGAGGCTCTGGACCTCGGCGAGGACCTCGACGGCCTGCCGCTCGGCCTGGCCCAGGCCACCGCGGTGATGAACGCGCGCAAGCAGGGCTGCCGGGAGTACCGCGTCCAGCTGACCGAGCGGCGCAGGCACATGTCCGCCTTGGACGGCGTATCGGCCCCGGTCTTGGCCACCTGGTCGCTGGCGGCCGAGTGCGCGCACGAGCTCCCGCCCGCCGGGATGGCCTGGCCGACTCTGGTGCTGGCCGCGATGCTGGACCACCACGGGGTGCCCGGCGCCGTGCTGACCAGCCCGTCCGCCTGCAGCTACATCGCAGGCCGGCCGAGCACCGCCGGCGCGGCGGACCAGAACATGGTGCGCGCCGCCATCAACAACCTGGCCGCGGCGGGCCTGGTTACCATCGATCCGGCCAGCCCGGTGCGGACGGTGCAGATGCACGCCAGCGTCCAGGCCGCCGTGCACGCCTGGCTGCCGGAGGCCGACCTCGAACAGGTCGTGCTCGCCGCCGCGGACGCGCTGCTCGAGACCTGGCCGGAAGGCGAAGGCGGGCCGCAGCTCGATCAGGCGCTGCGGGACTGCACCGCGACGCTGCATGCTCACGACGGCGGAATGCTATGGAAACCCGAGGCGCATCCGCTGCTGTTCCGCAGCGGGCTGTCGCTGGAGAACAGCAGGCTGGCCGGCGCGGCCATCGAGTACTGGCAGTCCATGGCGGCCACCAGCACCCGGCTGCTGGGGTCCGGGCACGCCAACGCGGTGGTCGCCAGGGACCGGCTCGCCGCGGCCTATGAATCGGCCGGCCTGTCCTCGGAGGCCATCTCGGTCTTCCAGGCCGCGCTCGCGGACCGGGAACGGAACCAGGGACCCGAGCACGCCGAGACCATCGCGGCCCGCGGCCATCTCGCTCACGCCTACCAGACGGCCGGGAGGCCCGCCGACGCGGTCGCCCTGTACGAGCGCACGGTGGCCGATTCCGAGCGGCTGCTCGGCGCCGGCCACCCGGTCACGCTGGACTCGCGCGCCAGCCTGGCGGAGGCGTACCAGAAGGCCGACAAGCCGCAGGACGCCATCTCCGCTTACGAGATGCTGCTCGCCGACTCCGAGCGCCTGCTCGGTGTCGGCCACCCCACCACGCTGGCCGCGCGGAACAGCCTGGGAGCCGCTTACGCGGCCAGCGGGCGCAGCAAGGAGGCGATCGACCAGTACGCTCGGGCGCTCGCCGACCAGGAGCGGATGCACGGGCGTGACCACCCCGACTCGATCGCGGCCCGCGCCAGCCTCGCCACGGCGTACCGCGCCGCGGGGAGGCTCAAGGATGCCGTCGGGCAGTATGAGCGGGTCCTGGCCGACCGGGAGCGGGTCGAGGGCGCCGATCACCCGGACACGATCGCGGCCCGCGCCAACGTGGCCTACGCGTACCGCAGCGCGGGACGGCTGCGCGAGGCCATCCCGGCCTACGAACGCACGCTCGCCGACCGGCTGAGGGTCCAGGGACCCGATCACCGCGATACGCTGACGGCGCGCTCCAACCTGGCCGCGTGCTACCAGCAGGCGCGCAGGCTGACCGAAGCGATCCCGCAGTACGAGCGGGCGCTGGCCGACAGCGAGCGGATGCTCGGGCCGGGTGACATCGAGACGCTGACCACCCGGTGTAACCTGGCCTCGGCGTACTACACGGTCGGCCGGCTGTCCGACGTCGTCTCCGTCCTGCAGCGGGCCCTGTCCGACTGCGAGCGTTACCTGGGGCCCGATGACCAGATGACCCAGACCGTGCGCGAGAATCTCGACGCCGCCACCCAGGCCTGAGGCGGCACGGACAGCACGGACAGCGGAGAGGCACCATGGCACCTTATGACTTCGTCATAGTCGGCGGCGGATCGGCAGGCAGCGCGCTGGCGAACCGGCTGTCCGCCGACCCGGGCACGCGGGTGCTGGTACTGGAGGCCGGACGGCCCGATTACATCTGGGACGCGTATATCCACATGCCCGCCGCGCTCACGTTCCCCATCGGCAACCGCTTCTACGACTGGAAGTACGAAAGCGAGCCCGAGCCGTACCTGAACGGGCGGCGGATCTATCACGCCCGGGGCAAGGTCCTCGGCGGGTCGAGCAGCATCAACGGGATGATCTTCCAGCGCGGCAACCCCCTGGATTACGAGCGCTGGGCCGCCGATCCGGGCATGGCGGACTGGGACTACGCGCACTGCCTGCCGTACTTCAAGCGGATGGAGACGTGCCTGGCCGCGGACCCCGGCGACCCGTTCCGCGGCCGGCACGGACCGCTCGTACTCGAGCGCGGCCCCGCGGACAACCCGCTGTTCGGCGCGTTCTTCGCCGCGGTGCAGCAGGCCGGGTACTCCCTCACCGACGACGTGAACGGCTACCGGCAGGAGGGCTTCAACGCCTTCGACCGGAACATCCACCGGGGCATGCGGCTGTCGGCCGCGCGCGCGTACCTGCACCCGGTGATGGACCGCGCCAACCTCACCGTCGCCTGCCGCGCCTTCGTCACCAAGATCATCTTCCGCGGCCGGAGCGCGGTCGGCGTGGAGTTCACCCACCAGCGGAAGGTCAAGAGGGTCAGGGCCGACGAGATCATCTTGTGCGGCGGGGCGATCAACTCACCGCAGCTGCTGCAGCTGTCCGGCGTCGGCCACGCGGGCGAGCTGGCCGGGCACGGCATCGACGTGGTCGCCGACCTGCCCGGCGTCGGCGAGAACCTGCAGGACCACCTGGAGGTCTACGTCCAGTACGGCTCGAAACAGCCAGTGTCGGTCGCGCCCGCGCTCAAGTGGCGCAACCGGCCGGTAGTCGGCGCGAAGTGGCTGTTCGCGCGGACCGGCCCCGGCGCGACCAACCATTTCGAGGGCGGCGGCTTCGCCCGCAGCAACGCCACCGTGGCGTACCCGAACCTGATGTTCCACTTCCTGCCGATCGCGATCCGCTACGACGGCTCGTCTCCCGCGGGCGGCCACGGCTACCAGGTGCACATCGGGCCCATGTACTCGGACTCGCGCGGCACCGTCAAGATCACCTCGCGCGACCCGAGCGTGCATCCCGCGCTGCGGTTCAACTACCTGTCCACCCCGACCGACCGGCAGGAATGGGTCGAGGCGATCAGGATCGCCAGGACCATCTTGACCCAGCAGGCCTTCGAGGAGTACAACGCGGGCGAGCTGTCACCGGGTGAGAAGGTGCAGACCGACGAGGAGATCCTCGCCTGGGTCGCGCGGGACGCCGAGACCGCGCTGCACCCGTCCTGCACGGCCAAGATGGGCACCGATCCGATGGCGGTGACCGACCCGGCCTCGCTGCGCGTGCACGGCATCGACGGACTGCGGGTAGTCGACGCCTCAGTAATGCCCTACGTCACCAACGGCAACATTTATGCGCCGGTCATGATGACCGCGGAGAAGGCGGCCGACCTGATCCTGGGTAATACGCCGCTGCCGCCTGAGCCGGTGCCGTTCTACCGGACCGGGCAAGACAGCGGTCCGAGCAGCTGAAAGCCACGTTCGTTCGGAGGGTAGAAAGATCTCTGCTTTTTTCCGAACGGGCCGTGGTGTATCGTCCAGCACCACAACGTGGGATTCTTTATACGGCGCCTAGACAGACCAGCTGTCACGTCACGATGATCGAATTGCACCGGTGGTACCCGGATCGGTGCGCAGAGCAAGGAACGAGGCGGGCATGACGATACCAAACGGGGCTCAAGGCGGCCTGGGCCAACCGGCTCCAGGAAGCGGCGGACCCGGTGCGGGACCCGCGAGCGACCCGCTACCCGAGGCGCTCATGCTGGTAAAAGGCGCGGCCGAGGCGGGCTACCGGATCAAGATCCTGGGCGGCCTCGGGGTCCGCGTCTTGTGCCCGGACTTCCCGCCCCGCCAGCGGGCGGGCCAGGATATCGACCTGGCCTGCCTGAGCAAGGGCTGGCGCAAGGTGGCCGAGCATCTGGAGAGCGCGGGCTGCGAGCCTGACAAGCGGTTCAATAACCTGAACGGCCACCAGCAGATGTACTTCACCGCGCCGTCCGGGCGGCCGATCGACGTCATGGTGGACAAGCTGTCGATGTGCCACACGCTGGACCTGCGGCCGTCGTTCGCCTCCGCCTCCCCCACCCTGGACCCGGCCGACCTGCTGCTGTCCAAGCTGCAGATCTTCGAGCTCAACCCCAAGGACGCGCACGACATCTTCCACCTGCTGTCCGGGGTCCGGGTCGGCCCCGACGGCACCCGTCCGTTCATCGACACCGACCGCTTCGGCTCCGTGCTCGCCGGCGACTGGGGCTGGTGGCGGACCGTGACCGGCAGCCTGAACAAGCTCCCCGACCTGCTCTCCTCGCAGCCCGGCCTGGCCCCGCCGTCCGCGCGGTACGATCCGCTCACGCAGGCCAAGCAGCTGCAGGAGGTGGCGGAGACGGTGCCCAAGGGGATCAAGTGGAAGACCAGGTCCAAGGTTGGCGAACGGGTCCGCTGGTACGAACTACCCGAAGAGGTCGACCACTGATCTCGCGGCGGGACCACCGAACTACAAGGAAGGCGCGCGCACCACGATGAAAGTCTTCTTCGCCACGGACATCCATGGCTCTGAGATCTGCTGGCGAAAGTTCCTGAACGCCGCCGCCTTCTACAAGGCCGACATGGTCATCCTCGGCGGAGACGTAACCGGCAAGGTCCTGGTACCGATCCTCGCCCTGCCCGGCGCGTGGGAGGTCACGTTCGGCGGCAAGCGGATACGGCTGGAGACCAGCGCCGAACTGGAGGAGATCCAGCGCAAGATCCGCGACCGCGGGTACTACCCGGCGGTGATGGAGCCGGACGAGCTTGACTCCTTGAACGAGGCGGACGGCTCGGTGGACCGCAGGTTCACCCAGGAGATGACCAAGGGCCTGGACCGGTGGCTCGACATGGCCGAAGGCAAGCTGCACGGCGGCGAGGTCCCCTGCATCCTGAACGGCGGGAACGACGACATCTGGGAGATCGACGACATCATCGAGCGGTCCCCGAACGTGAGCTTCGGCGAGGCCAAGATGATCGACATCGGCGGCTTCTACCTGGTCTCGATGGGCTGGACCAACCCGACCCCGTGGAACACGTTCCGCGAGGCCCCCGAGGACGTGCTCGCGGGGAAGATCGACGCGGTCGTGTCGCAGATCCCCGACATGGAGCGGGCGATCTTCAACTTCCACGCGCCGCCGTACGGCACCGGGCTGGACGAGGCGCCCGCGCTGGATGAGAACCTGCGGCCGACTCACGGCGGCGCGGTGATGAAGCCGGTGGGTTCGACCGCGGTGCGGGCCGCCATCCTCAAGTACCAGCCGATGCTGTCGGTCCACGGGCACATCCACGAGAGCAAGGGCGTCAAGAAGCTCGGCCGGACCCTGGCGATGAACCCCGGCAGCTCGTACACCGACGGCGTGCTGCAGGGCGCGCTTTTGGACCTGAACGAGAAGAAGGGGAAGGTCGCGAGGTACATACTGGTGAACGGCTGAGGCCAGGCCGAGGGGTTCGTGGCCGTGATCCGGTTTGCGCTGGGGCAGCGGGCTGTCCGGCCGGCGGGCCGTCCAGGCAGCGGGCCGTACGGGCGGCGGGTCATGGCTTGGCCCGGGCAACGTCAGCGTTATTTGCTGAGCGGCCAGCCGGCGCGGCGAGTGAACCGCCAACTTCGCCGACCGCATGCCCCCGATGACCTCGGAGCCCTATATTGACGGATGAATGCGCTCAGACGTAATTCGCTAACCGCCCTCCAAACCGACAAAACGGATAAACCTGGATAACCGGAGGATACATATGGCGGCAGGAGCACTGGGGGAAGAGAGACCGACACTCTTCCTCCGCAAGGCGACCGGCCTGGTCCGCGGCTGGTCCGTGCGCGACTCGTTGATCTACGCCTGCCTGGCGACCAACTTCGTGACGCTCGGCCTGTACGAGTTCACCTTCGCCGGGCCGGCGTTCCCGAACGGCCAGCTGATCACGGCCGTGGTCATCTCGGGAATCTGGGTTTCGTTCCTGGTGGTCGCCTACTCCGGGCTCGTGGTCACGATCCCGCGGGCCGGCGGCGACTACGTCTGGCAGACCAGGATCCTGGGCAGCGGCATCGGCTTCGTGATGGCCGTGACCGGATGGTGGTTCATCCTCTGGCTGTGGGCGCCGATCTACGGCAACATCTTGTCGGTTCAGCTGTTCGAGCCGCTGTGGGCGACGATGAAGTGGACCTGGCCGACCGGCGGGGCGGCGTGGTTCGGCACGCACAACGGGATCTTCATCGTGACGCTGATCACGATCGCACTGGCCGGCATCCTGGTCTCCATCGGTATGGCCGGGTACGCGAAGGTCCAGCGGTGGTGCTTCATCGGCGGCCTGATCGGGTTCCTGGTCATCGCGATCCTGCTGCTGTTCAACTCGCACGCCGACTTCGTCGCGGCGTTCAACCGCGAAGGGCTGCACCTGTTCGGCGTCAAGAACGCCTACGCGGCCACCAACCACGCGGCCGCCAAGGCGGGTTACACGACATCCCCGCTCAGCTTCGGGCCGCTCGGGCCGACGATGCTGCTCGTCCCGGCGATGATGTTCTTCATCTTGTGGCCGAACTGGGGCACCACGCTGTACGGCGAGGTGCGCGGCGCGAGCGACTTCAGGCGGGTCTTCAGCGGCATGTTCATCGGCCTGTGGCTCACCGTCATCCTGACCGTGATCTGCCTGCTGCTGATCGCCAAGACCATGAGCTGGGGGTTCTACCAGAACCTCAACTCGCTCGACTACAACCTCACTCCGCAGTTCGGCATCTGGCCGTACCCGTTCTTGTTCGCGGGCTGGCTGGTGAACAACACCGCGTTCCAGGCGATCCTGATCTTGGTGCTCAGCTTGTGGTTCTTCGGCTGGGTGGGGACCTTGTTCCTGTCCTCGACCCGGGTCATCTTCGCGGCCGCGTTCGACCGCGTGCTCCCCGACCGGGCCGCGGAGGTCTCGGAGAAGCGCAGGGTGCCGCTGTATTCGCTGCTGCTGATGCTGCTGCCGGCCGTCGGGCTGGGCGCGTTGTACGCGTACAACACGACGTTCGCCAGCTACACACTGGACGCCACGCTGGTCATCGCGGTGACGTACCTGTTCAGCTCCGTCGCGGTGATCATCTTGCCGCTGCGCAAACCGGACCTGTGGTTCGCGTCGCCGGCCAGCAAGGTCAAGCTGTTCGGCGTGCCGATCGTGCCGGTGTCCGGGGTCGTCACGCTCGCGCTGCTCGTGTACAACCTGTACGAGTGGCTGTCGAACGACCTGTACTTCGTGAACAAGGGGTCATCGCTGATCTACATGGCCGCGATGTACGTGCTGGCCATCGTCATCTACGTGGGCGCCAGGGTCATCCGCAACCGGCAGGGCATCGACCTCAGCCTCATCAACAAGGAAATCCCGGTCGAGTAGGCCTCGTTCCGGGCCCGCCCGGCATGATCGTGGACAGTTACCCCGGTATTCCCCGGGGTAACTGTCCACGATCTTTTGGAGGTGAGTCGTGGAGGCTGGCGGACGCACCGTCCTGGTGACCGGGGGTAACACCGGGATCGGGCGAGCCACGGCTTTGGCGCTGGCCGGGCAGGGGTGGCGGGTGTACGTGGCGTGCCGGTCCCCGGCTAAGGGCGAGGAGGCGGCGGCCTCGATCAGCGCCGCGACGGGGAACGGCTCGGTCGGGGTGCTGCCGCTGGACCTGGCTGACCTGGATTCGGTGCGGTCGTGCGCGTCGGCGTTCCTGGCCCGGGGCGAGCCGCTGCACGTGCTGATCAACAACGCGGGCGTGGCGGGGCGGCGGGGGCTGACCAGGCAGGGCTTCGAGCTGACGTTCGGGGTCAATCATCTCGGTCATTTCGCGTTGACCAACGCGCTGCTCGGCTGCCTGACCGCCAGCGCGCCGGCGCGCGTGGTGACCGTGGCCAGCGACGCCCACTACAACGCCCGGGGCATCGACTTCGGGGCGCTGCGCCGGCCCGCGCGCGGTCTCACCGGGCTGCGCGAGTACGCGGTCTCGAAGCTGTGCAACGTGCTGTTCAGCCAGGAACTCGCCCGCCGCGCGGCGGGCACCGGGGTCACCACGTACGCGCTGCACCCGGGCGTGGTGGCGTCGGACATCTGGCGGCGGGTGCCCTGGCCGGTCCGGCCGATAATCACCAGGCGCATGCTGTCGGTGACCGACGGCGCCGCGACGTCGCTGTACTGCGCCACCGCACCGGACGTGGCCGACGCCAGCGGGCTGTTCTACGACACGTGCGCGGAACGCGCCGCCAGCCCGGTCGCCACGCCCGAACTCGGCCACGAGCTGTGGCAGCGCAGCGAGGCCTGGGCCGCGCCTTATTTGGCCAGCGCGGCATGATCGACTTAGCTAGTGGCAGTACCGCTTTGATCACGGAAGCTGGGGGCATGGATCTTCCTGTCAACCCGCCGGTGGCGCCGATGCTGGCCAAGCCGGTCGATGCCATCCCGGTCGGGGACTACGTGTTCGAGCCGAAGTGGGACGGCTTCCGGTCGATCGTGTTCCGCGACGGCGATGAGGTCGAGATCGGCAGCCGGAACGAGCGGCCGATGACGCGCTACTTCCCCGAGCTGGTGGCGGCGATCCGCGCGGAGTTGCCGGAGCGGTGCGTGATCGACGGGGAGGTCGTGGTCCCGGACGCTTCCGGTCGGCGGCTGGATTTTGATGCGCTGCAGCTGCGCATCCACCCGGCGGCGAGCCGGGTCTCGCTCCTCGCGGAGCAGACGCCGGCGCACTTCATCGCGTTCGACCTGCTCGCGCTGGGCTCGCAGGATTACATGGAACGGCCGTTCGCCGAGCGCCGGGCGGCCTTGGAGGCCGCGCTGGCGGGGGCGGCCTCGCCCATCCACCTGACGCTGGCCACCACGGACCGGTCGGTGGCGGCCGGCTGGTTCGGCCGGTTCGAGGGGGCCGGCCTGGACGGGCTGATCGCCAAGCCCGCCGCCGGGGCGTACGAGCCGGACAAGCGGGTGATGAAGAAGATCAAGCACGAGCGCACCGCGGACTGCGTGGTGGCAGGCTACCGGGTGCATAAGAGCGGCGAGGACCGCATCGGGTCGCTGCTGCTCGGCCTGTACAAGGACGACGGGAAGCTGGCCAGCGTGGGCGTAATCGGCGCGTTCCCGATGGAGCAGCGGATCGAGCTGTTCAAGGAGATGCAGCCGCTGGTCACCACCTTCGACGCGCATCCGTGGAACTGGGCCGAGCACGAGGCCGGCCAGCGAACCCCGCGGGCGGCGATGGCCAGCCGGTGGAACGCGGACAAGGACCTGTCGTTCGTCCCGCTGCGCCCGGAGCGGGTGGTCGAGGTCCGCTACGACCACATGGAGGGCCCGCGGTTCCGGCACACCGCGCAGTTCGTCCGCTGGCGGCCGGACCGCGAACCGCGCTCGTGTACCTACGCGCAGCTCGAGGAGCCGGTCGGATTCGACCTGGCCGAGATCCTGCGAGGCGGTTCACCGGGGGGCGGGCGTGGCTGAGCCGAAGGTGGTCCTCGAACTGGCGGGGCGCGAGGTGGCGATCAGCAACCCGAGCAAGGTGTTCTTCTCGCGGATCGGGGTCACCAAGCTCGACATGGTCCGCTACTACCTGGCCGTTTCCGCTGGGGCCCTGGGCGGGGTCGGCGGCCGGCCGATGGCGTTGAAGCGTTTCGTGCACGGGGCCGAAGGCGAGGCGTTCTTCCAGAAGCGGGCCCCGGAGAAACGCCCGGACTGGGTCGAGACCGTCGAGCTCCGCTTTCCCTCCGGCCGCACCGCCGACGAGATCGTGGTCACCGACGAGGCCCAGCTGGCGTGGGTGATCAACCTCGGCTGCATCGACCTGAACCCGCATCCGGTGCGGGTTGACGACCTCGATCACCCGGACGAGCTGAGGGTCGACCTGGACCCGGTGCCCGGCGTGGAATGGCCGCAGATCCGGGACGTGGCCCTGGTGGCCAGGGACGTGCTGGCGGACTTCGGGCTGACCGGCTGGCCGAAGACGTCCGGGTCGCGCGGCCTGCACGTGTACGCGCGGGTCGAGCCGCGTTGGTCGTTCGGCGAGGTGCGCCGCGCGGCGGTGGCGGTGGCTCGGGAGATCGAGCGGCGCGCGCCGGACCTGGCTACCGCCAAGTGGTGGAAGGAGGAACGGCACGGGGTCTTCGTCGACTACAACCAGAACGCCAAGGACCGCACGGTCGCGTCCGCCTACTCGATCCGGCCGGTCCCCGACGCCCGGGTGTCCGCGCCGCTGGCCTGGTCAGAGGTGCCCACGTGCGATCCCGCCGAGTACACGATCGGCACGGTGCCGGCGCGGTACGCCGCCATCGGCGATCCCTGGGCGGGCATGGACGAGGCGGCCGGATCGCTGGACCGGCTGCTCGAGCTGGCGGCGAGGGACGAGGCGGCGGGCCTGCCGGACGCGCCGTGGCCCCCGCACTATGAGAAGCAGTCCGGCGAGGCGCCCAGGGTCCAGCCGTCAAAACGCAGTGCTGGCCCGGGGGGACGACCCCCCGGAACCCCCCGCGACCGGGGGGGATCTACCCCTCCGGACCTCCCCAGAGGCCGGCGGCAAAGCAGGATGCCGCTCATCGAGATCGCCCGCGCGCAGACCAAGGACGAGGCGATGGCGGGCCTGGAACGCTGGAAGGCCAGGCACTCGTCGGTCTGGCCGTTGCTCGAGCCGCGCGACGTGCTGGTCGACGGGATGCGCGGGCGCAGCTCGGTCTGGTACCGGATCCGGCTCAACCTGCAGCACGTTCCCGAGGCCGAGCGCCCGGCGCAGGAACCGCTGGAAGTCGACTACGATCCCTGGATCGGGTTCCGGCCTTAGGCCAGTCAGCCGGCCCGGTCGACGGGCCGAGCGGCGCGCCGCTCGCGGTAGGCGGCCACGTGCTGGCGGTTGCCGCAGTTGCCCGTATCGCAGTAACGGCGGGAGCGGTTCTTGGACAGGTCCACGAAGACCGCGTCGCAATCCGGCGCCTCGCACAGCCGCAGCCGCCCCGTCTCACGCAGCCGGACCAGGTCGGCGAACGCGAAGCCGGCCTGCGCGGCGATCCGGTCCTCGAGCGCGGCGTCGTGATCGGTGACGTGCAGGTGCCAGCCCCAGCCGCCGCCGTGATCGGTCAGCCTGGGTCGCGCGCCCGAGTCACGCAGCAGCGCGTTGACCAGTTCCGCGAGAGGTTCCGCGGCCGTGCACAGCCAGATCGCCCGCAGCCTGGGCCGCAGCGCCCGCACGGCGTCCAGGTCGGCCGCCCGGGCGGGCCGGCGTGGTTCGACAAGGTGCTTGTCGAGGAACACTTCGAGCGCGGCGACGTCCGCGAGCTCGTCAGAGTTGACCAGATCGGCGGCGAGCACCAGCGCGGCCGTCGTGTCATGAGCAAAAAGCACGTTGACTCCTGAGCACGGCGCAGGCTAACGTCACCACCATAACTAATTTTCGGTCATGACATGACGCGAGATGGCGGAGGATGTCATGACGTGGCGCAAGACCGCGGAGGGTACAGCACGATGCCGGCCAAGACGATGCCGCCGGTCGCCCTGGCGATGGCGGGAGCGGCCTGCATTTCGAGCTCGGCGGTGCTGATGCGGCTGGCCGGCACCTCGCCCAGCCTCACCGCGCTCGGCCGGTGTGCCTTCGCCCTTCCCGTGCTCGGGGTGCTGGCCCTCGTCGAGCGCAGGCGCGGGGCACGCCGCCTGCCGCCTCGCGCCCGCTGGCTGGCCAGGCTCGCGGGCGTGTTCCTGGCCGGGGACCTCATCTTGTGGAGCCACGCGATCGACGCGATCGGCGCCGGGCTCGGCACCGTGGTGACCAACCTGCAGGTGCTCATCGTCGCGCTGCTGGCGTGGCTGATCCTGGGCGAGCGTCCGCGCCGCAGCCTCATGCTGGCGTCCCCGGTCATACTCGTCGGGCTGGTCCTGGTCGGCGGGCTGGCCGACGTGGGGGGTTCGCGGGCCTACGGCACCGACCCGGCGCTGGGCGTGGGGTACGGCGCGGCGGTCGCTCTGCTGTACGCGATCTACATCTTGATGTTGCGGCAGGCCACCTCGTCCCAGGGCCCGGGGGGGACCACCGCCGGGGCGACGGCCGGCCCGCGGCCCGCGGTGGCCGGCGTGCTCTTCGAGGCCACGGCGGGCGCGACGGTCGCCGCGGCGGCCGGAGGATTCCTGCTGCACGACTTCCGGTTCGGGCCGGGTGCTTCGCCCTGGCCGGCGCTGGGCTGGCTCGCCCTGCTCGCCCTGACCTCGCAGGTCATCGGCTGGCTGTTGATCACCGTGTCGATGCCGCGGCTGCCCGCCGCGATGATCGGGGCGCTGCTGCTGGTGCAGCCGGCGGGTTCGGTGGGGCTCAGCTACGTGATCTTGGGCGAGCGGCCGTCCGCGCTTCAGCTGGTCGGAGTGGCGCTGGTCCTCACCGGCGTGCTCGTCGCGGTCGGCGGGGCCGGTCCGGCGTCACGGACGACCGCGCAGAGGACCGCGCTGAGGTGGCCGGCCGGACCGCGGGACGGCCGGGGCGCCTACTCGCGGCGCAGGACCAGGATCATCCGCCACGCCTCCGGCGCGTCAACGGGCGAGTCGTTGTCGAAATCCCCGTAGCGGGCCGCGACCGTGAACCCGCCCGCCAGGCGGATCGCGGCCAGCAGCTCGGTCGCGGTCCAGAACCGGTTCGGCACCACGTCGGTCACCGTGCGCACCGGGCCGCTTCGCTTGCGATAGGTGACGCTGACGTGTTCCCTGGTGATCTGCGTCACGGGGTCGATCCGGTCCGTCCCGCCGCCCCAGCGCACGGTGACCGTGCCCGTCTCGACCTCGGTGCTCCACTCGCTGCTGGTCCTGCGTTCAGCGGCGAAGTAGTCCGCCGGATGCGCGAGCTCGGCGATGTACAGACCGCCGCCGGTCAGATGGCGCGCGGTCGAGGTCAGGTGCTGGAGCAGGTCATCGAGGGTCAGCAGGTGGCACAGCGAGTTGAGCATGGTGATGGCGAGGTCGAAGCGGCGGGGCAGGCTGAAGTCCCGCATGTCCGCCTCGACGACGCTCAGGCTGACCCCGGCCGCCGCGGCCAGATCCCGGGCGCGCGCGCCCATCGCCGTGCTGAGATCGAGCGCGGTGACGTCAAGACCGCGGCGGGCCAGCTCGCGCGCGTGCTCCGCGGGTCCCGCGGCGAGTTCCAGCACCGACTGCAACGGTCCCGCGGCACGGTCCCGGTGCCTGTCGGACCACCGGAGCAAAGCGTCCACCTCAGCCGGAACGTCCCGGTAGGCGCACGCGGCCTCGTAGAACTCCGGCTCGTCATAGATTCCGGGCACCCGACCATGATGCCCTACCGCGACGAATCCCGGCCCGGTCCGGCTAAGCGCCACTAGGCTCGGGTATCGAAGTACGGCAGACTGTCCGCCTGACGTCTACGGACACTTACTTGGAGGTGAAGCGGCGTGTCCTCCCGGGCCGCGAAAGGGCACGGGTTCACGCGGCGAATCCGATGCTGACAGAGAGCCAGGCCCTCGAGACCCTGACGCGCGAGGACCCGGAGGCAGCCGGTGACGCCAGAGCCGCCCTGGCCTGGCTCACCGGGGACGAGGGCCTGGAGGTCATCTCGCTGCTGCGCCTGCAGGAATTCCTCTGGTACGCGCTCCCGGTCAAGTGGCTGATGTCCACGCCGGGCCGGGTCGGGGTAGCGAAGGCCCTCGGCCGGCTGTTCACCCTGGCCGACCTGGACCGTTACGCCGGCGTCTGCTCATCCGCGAGCACCGAGCGGGTCATCACCGCCTACGCGGGCGGCCGCGAGGAGGGGATCGCCGCCTATACCAAGGCCATCGAGGCCTCGAACGCGGCGCCGCCGGACACGGACCTGATCGCCTGGGGTTCGGTCATGGGATCGGCCGAGCGCGCGGCGTACGACGCCTGCGCGGCCGCGCTCGAGCTGGCCTTTGCCTCGGGCGAACTGAGCGTGGGCGCCCGAGGCTGGCGGACCAAGCGCAGCCAGATCGTCAACCGCTGGCTGAGCGGTAGTGCCCCGGGGGGACGACCCCCCCGGACCCGCCCGTTCGGGGGGACCCATCCCCCTTTGGCCCCCGGCGGGGGCGGCGACACTTGGCTGGGGCGGATCAGCGCCGAGCGTATCGACGCGTGGTCGCACGGCCGGCTGGGCGAGCGGTCGCGGATGGCCTGCGGGCTCATTCCGCGCCTGCTCGAGCCGCCGGTCCGCCCCGACGACCCGCTGCCCACGCTGGGATGGCTGCTGGGCCGCGCGGACGAGGGACTGCGGCTCACCACTCGTCATTACATCGCGCCCGCCCTGGTCAGCGAGGCGGTCG
This sequence comes from Streptosporangiaceae bacterium, assembly GCA_030044595.1. Lineage (GTDB taxonomy): Bacteria > Actinomycetota > Actinomycetes > Streptosporangiales > Streptosporangiaceae > Palsa-504. The sequence goes on along the minus strand of JASHVM010000605.1, from coordinate 3,995 downwards.
ACACGTTCGGCTGGCGGGATCAGCTGGCCGGCACCCTGCGCCAGGAAATGGACGTCTTTCCGCTGCACACCTTGCGCGGCATGGCGCAAGGCGAGATGGGCGCCATCCGCCGCAGCCGCACCCGCCTGGTGCTGACCAAGACCGGCAAGCTGATGGCGACGGACCCCGTCGCGAGGTGGCACATCGGCACGGCCGCGCTGATCGGGCCCGACGACGGACCGCAGCCCGACTTCTCCGTCGCGGTACGCGAGGCCGCGCTGCTCGTCATCTTGACCAGCGGGCCGACCGGGTACGACGAGCTGACCAGGCGGCTGACTGACATTCACGGCGTGGAGGGCTGGGCGTCGGCCGCCGGGACCGGCCTGGCCAGCGCCGTGCGCAACGAGCTCTACACGCTCAGGCACCGGCTGTGGGCGCTGCACCTGCTCGGCAGCGAGCGCAGCTTCACCGCGCCGCTCTCGCTGACCGAGACCGGAGTCGCCGCGGCGCTATCGGCGCTGCTGGCCCGTGCGCTGCGTCCGCGGCACCATCTCGGTCTCGGGTTATCGCACCCCTGCGGGCACCCCGGATTCCCGGCCACTGACCTGGTCCGGCGCCGCATCTACTGGTAGAGCGTGCCGGTGTTGACCACGGGTTGCGTGGCCTGCTCGCTGCACAAGACGACCAGCAGGTTGCTGGCCATCGTGGCCTTGCGCTCCTCGTCGAGCTCGACCAGGCCGCCGACGGCGAGCCGGGACAGGGCCGACTCGACCATGCCGACCGCGCCATCCACGATCCGCTGCCTGGCCGCGACCACGGCGCTGGCCTGCTGGCGGCGCAGCATGGCGTGCGCGATCTCCGGCGCGTAGGCGAGCCGGGTGAGGCGCGAGTCGATGATTGTCACCCCGGCCGCCTGCACGCGGTCGGCGATCCCGGCGGCAAGTTCCGCGGTGATCTCCAGAGCGTTCTCGCGGAGCGACATCTGCCCCGCGAAGTGCCCGTCATAGGGGTAGCTGGTCGCGACCTGCCTGACCGCGGCGTCGGCCTGGGCGGCGACAAACCCGGTCAGGTCGTCGACGCCGAACGATGCCTTGGCGGTGTCCTGGACCCGCCAGATGACGACCGCCGCGATCTCGACGGGGTTGCCGTCGGCGTCGTTGACCTTGGCGACGGCCGTCTCGTGGCTGCGGACCCTGGTCGAGACCTTCAGCCGGTTGGCGGCCGGGTTGACCCACCGCAAGCCGTCGGCCCGGATCGTGCCGATGTAGCGGCCCAGCAGCAGGACCACTCGGGCCTGGCCGGGGAGTACCGGGGTGAGCCCGCGCGCCACGGCGATACCCGCCGCCACCAGCAGGGCGCCCACGACCGTCACCGGCGTGGCCGCGTCGGCGACGCCGGTGGCGAGCACCCCGGCGCCCGCCGCTGCGAGCAGGACCGCCGCCCCCGCCATCGCCCATCCGGACAGGCTGAGAGCGGTTTTCTCGGTGTAGCTGGGTGCGGGGGCTGGCGCCGGCCGCTGATCTGACCCGCTGCTGATCACTGCCCACCTCCTGATCTGCTGACTGGACTTATCCGTACCCCGTCAGCTGGTTCCGGCTATGGCCAGCGCAGGGGGAAGTAGCCGGTGTAGTTCTCGGCCAGGGTGGTGGCGGCCGCGCGGGAGGCGATGACGTAACGCAGCTGGGCGAGCTGCAGCTCGGCCTCGAACGGGTCGGGATGCGGGTCCACGTGCAGCATGGACGTCATCCACCACGAGAAATGCGTGGCCCGCCAGACTCGGCGCAGGCAGGTGTCCGAATACGCGTTGGCCGGTTCCGGATTGGCCTCGCCCACCAGGCTGGTCAGCGCCCTGGCCAGGACGGTCACGTCGGCGATGGCCAGGTTGAGGCCCTTGGCGCCGGTCGGAGGCACGATGTGCGCCGCGTCGCCGGCCAGGAACAGCCGCTGGTGGCGCATCGGCGCGGCGACGAAGCTGCGCATCGGCGAGATGGCCTTCTCCGTGATCGGGCCTTCCTTCAGCTCCCAGCCGGGCACGCCGAGCCGGTGCCGCAGCTCGTCCCAGATCCTGTCATCGGGCCATCGCGCGATGTCTTCGTCGGCGGGTACCTGCAGGTAGAGCCGGCTGACCTGCGGCGTGCGCATGGTGTGCAGCGCGAATCCGTCCTCGTGACGGGAGTAGATGAGCTCGTCGGTGGACGGAGGCACCGTGGCCAGGATGCCGAGCCAGGAGTACGGATAACCGCGCTCGGCGATCCGGATCAGGCCCGGCGGCACGGAGTCCCGGCAGATGCCGTGGAATCCGTCGCAGCCGGCGATCACGTCGCAGCTGACCTGGTGCCGCGTCCCGCCAGCGTCGGTAAAGCGGAGCACCGGACGGTCGGTGTGAAGATCGGCGACTTCGGTGTCCGAGACCTCGAACTCAAGCCGGGCTCCGGCGGCGAGCCTGGCCCGGATCAGGTCCTTGACGATCTCGGTTTGCGCGTAGATCGTCACCCAGCGGCCACCGGTCAGGTCGCGGAAGTCGATGTGGTGCCGTTCCCCGGCGAACTGCAGGTAGATCCCGCCGTGCTCGAGGCCCTCGGCGTCCATCCGGTCGCCGAGGCCGACCGCGCGGAGCAGTTCGACCGTTCCCGCCTCAAGCAGCCCGGCGCGCTGGCGCGCCTCGCAGTAGGCCCGGCTGCGGTTCTCCAGCACGATCGAGTCGACGCCGCGCAGGGCCAGCAGGTGGGACAGCAGCAGGCCGGCCGGCCCGGCGCCCACGATGCCGACCTGGGTGCTAGCGGTAAAGCCCATACCGAAGCCGACCCGCGGTCATGTCCACTCCTCTGTGCTCGTACGTAAGACGAACGATAGTTCAGACAGCGAACGAATGGGGCCAGGTCTATGATGTCAAGCGACCGAGCAGGAGGCCCTATTGACTGACAGCCAGGAACAGGGTCATGACGGGGACTTCGTGCAGTCACTCGAGCGCGGCCTTTCGGTGATCCGCGCCTTTGACGCGGATCATCCTAAACTGACCCTGAGCGAGGTGGCCGCGAGCACCGGCCTGAGCCGGGCCGCGGCCCGGCGTTTCCTGCGCACGCTGGTTCAGCTGGGTTACATGCGCAGCGACGGGAGCAGGTTCGCGCTTCGTCCCAAGATCCTCGAACTCGGCTACGCGTACCTGTCCAGCCTGACCCTGCCCGAGGTCGCGATGCCGCACCTGGAGCAGCTTGTCGAGCAGGTGCACGAGTCCTCCTCGGTCTCCGAACTAGACGGGGACGACGTGGTCTACATCGCCCGGGTCCCGACCAAGCGGATCATGACCGTGACGATCAGCGTCGGTACCAGGTTCCCGGCCTACGCGACCTCGATGGGCCGGGTGCTGCTCGCCGCGCAACCTGACGAGTGGCTCGACGAATACCTGAGCTCGGCCAGCTTGCGCGGCCTCACCGGCCACACCATCACCAGCGCGACCGCGCTGCGCCGCGAGCTGCACAAGATACGGGTCCAGGGCTGGGCGCTGGTGGACCAGGAGCTCGAGGAGGGACTGCGTTCGATCGCCGCGCCCATCCGCGACGCCGACCGCCAGGTCATCGCCGCGATCAACATTTCCACGCACGCCGGCCGGCGCACGCTGAACGCCATCGTGGATGAGTTCTTGCCGCCCCTGCTCTCCACCGTGCGCCGGATCGAGGTGGACCTGGCCCGCTCCCGCGCGTCGGCGCGGACGCCCATGGCTCGCCCCGACGCTGAGGCTGGGTACCGGTAGCCCCAGGCGCCTCGGCCTGCCACACTTGCTTGCTATGCGCACGCTCGTCGTCGATCATCCCCTGGTCACCCACAAGCTCACCGCGCTGCGCGACGTCGCCAGCGACACTGCGACCTTCCGCAGCCTGACCGCTGAACTGGTGACGTTGCTCGCCTACGAGGCGACCCGCGAGATACGGGTACAGCCCGTGTCGGTCAACACGCCCGTGGGCATCGCGCAAGGCGTCAAGCTGGCCCGGCCGAAACCGCTCATCGTGCCCGTGCTG